>DATNFP010000110.1:0-22546 GCA_035606335.1 Flavipsychrobacter sp.
TTAGCTTTTTCAGATGAAGTACCCAATACTACACGGTCGGGCTTCAGGAAATCATCAACCGCTACACCTTCACGCAAAAATTCAGGATTGGAAACGACATCGAACAAGTTCCTGTCCAGCTTTTGAGATATTACAGCAGTAACCTTTTCTGCTGTGCCTACAGGGACAGTACTTTTATTCACTATCACGGTATACCTGGTTATAAGCGTGCTCAATTGTTCAGCAACATCAAGCACAAACTGAAGATCTGCCGAGCCATCTTTACCGGGAGGGGTCGGCAAAGCAAGGAAAATAACCTGTGCATGCTTAATGCCATCTTTAAGTGAAGTAGTGAACTCCAGGCGATTTTCTTTTACATTGCGATCAAGCAGTACGTCCAGCCCCGGCTCGTAAATCGGTGATTTACCGGATTTAAGTTGATTGATTTTGTCTTCATTGATGTCGATACATACCACATTGTTGCCAGTTTCAGCAAAACATGTTCCTGTTACCAAGCCCACATATCCAGTACCTATAATTGCAAGTTGCATATATGTTTATAAAGTTTGCGGTAAAAATAGTTATAAATTTTGGCTAATGCTCCTAATTGCATAAGCTTAAATATTATATAATTTGGTTAAACCCGTTTCAAATAACTTAGTCTATCTTAAAAACTCGGATTATGAAAACTACCATTCTTAAAACAGGGGCATTAATAGCCGTGTTGGCCTTTCTTTCGCTGGCCGCGTGCAAGAAGAATAATAATAGCAGCAACAACAGTAACAGCAATGACACAAGCCAGCTAAATAGTGATGATAACGGGGGCTATGCATCGGACTATGCACGCCTGGAAGGAACAGACAATGATGTGATTTCAATTTCTGACATAGCGGATCAAATAGGTAGCGGATCAACAAACCTGCGTCTTGGGCCTTCTCCACTTGGGGGATGCGCAACTATCACACGGGATGTGAGTGTGATACCACATAAACTAGTGATCAATTTTGGCCCAACTGATTGCACATGTGCAGATGGTAAGAACCGTCGCGGCAAGATAATTGTTTATTACACAAAGGGTTACAAGGATAGCGGCAGTATACATGTTACAACATTTGATGGGTATTATGTAAATGATAATCATCTGAAGGGTGTTGATTCTGCGATCAATATGGGGCCTGACAGTACGGGTAATGTGTATTATCATATTTCTGCAAATGATTCATTAGACCTAGGGCCTGGTGTCGGTGTTATTAAATGGACAAGTGAACGGACAAGAACATGGTTTGAAGGCTATCTTACCACAGCAAGAAATGATGACCAATTTATAATAACAGGGAGTGCTACAGTAACACGTGCAAGTGGCCGTGTGTTTTCAGTAGTTATTGCAGATCCATTATTAATAGCGTTGGATTGTCCTTGGATAGAAAAAGGTACAGTAACAATAACACCGGTATCGCCTACAGGAACTGTTCGTACGCTGGACTATGGGGACTTCATTAATTGCGATAGTGAGGCAATCCTCACAATAGGTAGCAAGACTTATCACATTACGTTGCGATAGCAGATATGTTTGATTTAAAAAAAAGCGACTGTTTTGGTCGCTTTTTTTATTCTTCAAAATTACTGAGCAATGTATCGCAGGCCCACTTGATTTCGCTTTCCATAATTGTGAGTGGTGGCGCAATGCGAATACAATTTGGCGCAAATAAAAACCAATCTGAGAAAAGACCTTTGTCCAGGCATCTTCGCAATGTTTGCAATACATGATCCGGGGTATCTAATTCAACGCTTATCAATAATCCTTTACTTCTTATGGCTCTAATCGCCGGATGCTTCAATGAAGCATGGAATATTTTTTCCTTTTCGGCTACCTGATCTATAAGGTTTTGTTCAAATAATACATTCATAGCAGCAAGGCCGGCAGCACAGCAAACCGGATGACCGCCAAAAGTGGTGATATGACCTAATACCGGGTTTTGAGTAAGATTTTGCATCAGGCTATGAGATGATATAAATGCTCCTAATGGCATTCCCCCACCTAATGCTTTGCCCAGCAGAACAATGTCGGGAACCACATCGAAATTTTGAAATCCCCACAATTTTCCTGTACGCCCGAAGCCACATTGTATTTCGTCGAAGATCAGTAGAGTGCCTGTTTCACTGCATTTTTCTCTTAAACGTTTTAGCCAGTCATGATCAGGGACGATAACACCGGCTTCTGCCTGTATCGTTTCAATGATGACACATGCTGTATCGGCATTTATTGCATTGATCAGTTCATTTGAATTATAATCATAGTGCCATACACCAGGCATCAACGGCCTGAATGCATTACGCCAGTATTCATCACCCATCACACTCAATGCGCCTAGTGTATTACCATGATAGCTATTGTTGCAACTAATTATATCGGTTCTGTTTGTCGATCTGCGAGCGAGCTTGATTGCACCCTCAGTAGCTTCTGTACCTGAATTTGTAAAATAAACACAATCAAGATTTTCAGGTAAATGCTTTGCCAATTGTTCCGCATACTGTACTTGCGGGCTTTGCACCAGTTCTCCATATACCATCACATGCAGATACTTATCAGCCTGTTCTTTTATAGCTTCAATTACTTTTGGATGGCGATGGCCGATATTGCAAACACTAATACCGCCGATAAGGTCGAGATATTTTTTCCCATCTGCTCCATATAAATAGTTGCCTTCAGCCGAGGCGATTTCCAATCCAATAGGCGATGGGGAAGTTTGCGCTACATACTGCTGAAAAAGCTGGCGGCTATTCATATATCGAGTAACTTTTTATAAATATTATAATTATCATCGTCAAAACATACAAAGTATATTTCAGAAATGACATCTGGATACTTTGCACAAAACTCTTTTACAGCATTAGTTGCTATCGTAGCTGCATTCTCTTTAGGGAAATGATAAACGCCTGTACTAATATTAGGAAATGCGATTGTTACAATATTGTTTTCTTTTGCTACCTGCAAACTATTGTAATAAGCATTGTGCAGCAATTGAGCTTCATTATTATTTCCTCCATTCCAAACCGGTCCTACTGTGTGAATAATATACTTTGCGGGTAGCTTATAACCTGGTGTGATCTTAGCCTCTCCAACAGGGCAGCCATTTAATTTGCGACATGCAGCTAGAAGCTCGGGACCCGCAGCCCTGTGTATAGCACCATCTACGCCTCCTCCACCTAATAAACTACTATTAGCTGCGTTGACAATTGCATCTACCTGCATTTTTGTTATATTATCCTTGATAAGTATGGTCTTTGTCACGACTATTTGTTTTCAACAGGTTTGATACCTAACTCAAGCGCCTTCTGCATCATAAATTGATATGCAGCTTCGTAGGTGTTTGAAATTATACCGTCTAATATTGCTTCCCTTACCGCTGTTTTAATGATGCCAACATCGCGGGAAGGAGGCAAATTAAAAATGCGCATTATTTCGTCTCCATCTATTGGTGGTTGCCAGTTGCGTATCTTATCTTTTTCTTCTACTTCTTTTAAACGTTCCTTTACTAATTCAAAATTTTCAAGGTATCGTTTTACTTTTATTTTGTTCTTGGATGTAACATCGCTTTCACACAGTATCATTAAATCTTCCAGATCTTCTCCGGCATCAAATAAAAGTCTGCGCATAGCAGAGTCCGTTATATCCTCTTTACTTAATCCGATGGGACGTAAATGCAGTGCTACTAATTTTGCTACATACTTCATCTTTTCATTCTGTGGCAATTTCAGTTGTCGAAAAATGCGTGACGTCATTTTCTCACCCACTACTTCATGGCCATGAAATGTCCAGCCATGCCCTTCTTCAAAACGTTTAGTTGCAGGTTTGCCTATATCGTGTAGCAATGCAGCCCAACGTAGCCACAAGTCGTTACTTTGTTTTGCTGTATTGTCTATTACCGTTAAAGTGTGATAAAAATTGTCTTTATGTCCCTTTCCTTCAATAAATTCAACGCCTGCAAGGTCTGTAAATTGGGGAAAGAATTCCTTTAACAATCCACTGCGAAAAAGCAGATCTAGCCCCACTGATGGTTTGGGAGTAAGCATTATCTTATTCAGCTCATCAGTGATGCGTTCCTGCGATACAATTTTTATCCGTTCTTTGTTTCTTGCTATTGCCTCGAACGTTTCATTATTGATAGCAAAATTCAATTGTGCTGCGAAACGAATTCCGCGCATCATTCGCAAGGGATCATCAGAAAAGGTAATATCAGGAGCTAATGGGGTGCGGATAATTTTATGCTTTAGATCGTCTAACCCGTTAAAGGGATCTACGAGCTTTCCGTAATCATTTTTATTCAGGCTTATGGCAAGCGCATTAATTGTAAAGTCCCGTCTTTTTTGATCATCTTCGATGGTTCCTGCCGTAACTTGTGGCTTGCGTGAATGATTTTGATAAGACTCCTTTCTTGCCCCAACAAATTCTACATCAAAACCGTTTAGTTTGAATTGAGCAGTGCCAAAGTTTTTAAAAAAGTTCACTGTTGGTCTAGGTGAAAATGTTTCAGCAACGGCCTGTGCCAAAACAATACCATCACCTACACAAACTATATCCGCGTCCTTGGTAGGCCGTCCTATAAGCTTATCGCGGACAAAGCCTCCCACCAGGTAGCAGCTCATATCCAATTTCTCAGCCACACCTGCAATCCTTTCTAATAATCTGGTTTCCTCCTTTGTACACGAAATATCCATAATTGGGGCAAAGCTAAAACAGTATCATGGAATATTAAGGACGCAAAATATCTAATGTGCCATCTTCATGAACACGAACCAGCCTGGAAGGAGGGCGGCTGATGGTATCTTCCTGCCTGTATTGCACAACATAATCAACTTGTTCCTTGATCTTTTCATCAATCATATTGAAGAAAGGTGCAGAAGGCTGACCACTCAAATTAGCTGATGTAGAAACAATTGGTTTTTTAAATCGTTTTATCAGCGCCTTGCAAAAAGTATCATTTGTTACTCTGATGGCAATACTCCCATCTTCATGTAATGCTGAATCAGGGAAGCCCAAAGCGTTATTATAAATTACGGTGGTTGGTGTTTCAAAGTTCTTAATAATATCAATAATATCCGGTGGTGGTGCGGCTACATAATGCAGAATATCACGAGCTTCTGCAAGTAATATAATGAAGCTTTTTTCTTTAGGCCTTTGCTTTACTTTATATATTTTTTCAATTGCTTCCTCATTAGTGGCATCACAGCCTATGCCCCATATGGTATCAGTGGGGTATAACATTGTTCCTCCTTTTTCAAGAACATCAATACAATTTTTTATATCGTTTTCGAATTCCACCATAACAATTGTTCGTTTGTAATTTCCAGTGCGCATCTGAAATGCCCTTCAGGGCAGGTTTTCAGGCCGTGCAAACCACATGGTCTGCAATACAGTCTTTCTTTTATTTCTACTACTTTACTTTTTTCTGATAATGGGCCAAAACCAAAGGCAGGTACTGTGGAGCAAAACACTGCTGTAGCAGGAGCATTGACAGCAGATGCCAGGTGAAGGGGAGCAGAATCATTAGCATAATTCATTTCAGCATTTTTCATTAATGCCGCAGATTGCAAAAAGTCCAGCTTCCCACAAAGATTTTTTACATTGTTGTTTTTTGTTTTGCTGATGATCCTTTCTGCTAAGTCTGTATCTCCGGGTGCACCGAGCAAATATATTTGATACATGCCTGGTATATCATTTATTAGATCTGCCCATTTACCTTCAGGGAATTGCTTTGTAAACCATACGGAAGATGGCGCAATACAGATGTATGGTTGCGGTTGTAATGATTTTATTGAGTCATAATCCGATTGGGATGGATACAACTTTGGCAATGCCGGCATGCTGTCTGTAATATCCGTGATCACGGATTGATTCCGCTGGATCTCATGAACCGGATTTTCTGAATAAGGTTGAGAAATTATGTGTTTTACCTTTTTTGTATAGCAGAATGCAAACGGGTTTTTATCAAACCCTGCTTTATAACGGGCTTTTGATAAACAGGTAATGAGGCCTGAAGAAGTAAATCTATGCAGATTAATTACATGCGTATACCGCTCTTTTCTTATAGCAAACGCAAGGCGTAACAGGTTTCGTTGCTTGTTTTTCTTTTTATCCCAAATCCATAATTTGTTTATATATGGATGACCCTGCAAAAGGCTTTCATTACCTTTTCTTAACAGAAAATCAATGCCTGCGTCCGGGTAATATTGATGAATTTTTTCTATTACAGCCGTAGCTAATATGACATCCCCGATAAAAGCTGTTTGAATGATTAAAAACCTGGGCATTAGTTTTCAAAAATACGGAACTGTGTTTTCAATACGTTTTAACAAGAAATAAATGTTTGTTTTAGTCATTTTGGTATTAAATTTGTCTAATACACTTTGTTATTCTAAAAAAATATAATGAAATGAAAAAGGTTCTTTTTTCTATAGGTCTTATCCTATGCGGAGCAGGTATCACTATGGCCCAACAAAAACACGCTACTGCTAATGTTTCTGCTGCTCCCGCTACGTCGCTTACCGCATCTAATATGGCATTCAGCACTGAATCTCATGATTTTGGCACAGTCCCAGAAGGCCCTGCTGCACAGTACGACTTCAAATTTAAGAATACAGGCAATGAACCAATAATATTACAAAAAGTTCAGCCTTCATGTGGTTGTACTACTCCTTCATATTCAAAAGACCCGATTTTACCTGGAAAAGAAGGCATTATAAAGGTTTCATATAATACACAAGGTCGTCCTAATGCTTTTACAAAGACGATCACTGTTGTATCAAATGCTGGTACCAGAGTCCTTACTATTAAAGGAACTGTGGAAAAAGCACCAACAAGTTCAGTACCTGAAAATAATTCAATGATAAAAACCAACTAAAATTTGATTTTTACGGTCTTTGTAATAAGTTTACGTTCTTAAGAGGATCTTTCATAACTTTTTTAATAACAAAACAAGAAAATATCATCCAATTTTATGAAAAAGATGTTTATCGCACTGGTTTGCCTCTCTGCAGGTATTATGTGCGCTCCACAAAATGTACAGGCACAGGCTCAACCCTCAAAAGATGCACAAGCTGCACCTGCAAAAAATCCTAATGCCCCTAAATTTAAATTTATAGGTGGTGATTCTTATGACTTTGGCACTATAGCGGAAGGGCCTCTTGCTGAACATAAATTCGAATTTGAAAATGTTGGTAAAGAACCATTGATGGTTCAGAGTGCAAACGCTTCATGTGGCTGCACTACGCCCGAATGGCCTAAAGAACCAATTCTTCCTCATCATAAGGGTGTAATTACTGTTAGATACAATACACAAGGCCGTGTAGGTCCTTTTAATAAACAAGTTTATATTCAGTCAAATGCTATGGCTCCTGGTGAACCACGTTATGAACTGACTATTAAAGGAACTGTAACTGCCGCTTCAAACACACCTCCCAAACAATAATTTTAAATATTTTCTATATCAATGCCAGTCTGTTTCAGGGCTGGCATTTTTATTTTATAGTATTCTGCAATACAAATAAGATGATTATCTAAATTTGCGCCCATGCCAAATATATCTCATCGTGGTACAATAATGCCACCTTCTCCAATCCGTAAATTAGTTCCTTATGCAGAGGCTGCCAAGAAACGGGGCACTACGGTATATCATTTGAATATAGGACAACCTGATATTGAAACTCCTCCGGCCATATTGGATGCTGTACGGCATACACATATGAAAGTGCTTGAATATAGTCATAGCGCCGGATTTGAAAGTTATAGGAAGAAATTGGTGGAATACTATAAACGTAATGGCATAGATGTCAACTATAATCAAATTATTGTCACAACAGGTGGTTCTGAGGCTATTTTATTTGGTATAATGAGCTGTCTTGATCCTGGTGATGAAATTATTATACCTGAGCCATTTTATGCTAACTATAATGGCTTTGCAACAAGTGCGGGTGTTAAAGTTGTGCCTATACATTCAGGTATAGATAGCGGATTTGCTTTGCCTCCGATAGATGCATTTGAAAAAGCTGTTACAGCAAAAACGAAAGCAATATTGATCTGTAACCCAAACAATCCTACTGGGTATCTGTATAGCAAAGAGGAATTGCTTGTACTCAAAGAAATATGTTTGAAACACAATTTATTTCTTTTTAGCGATGAGGCATATAGGGAATTTTGTTATGATGGCGAAAAGCATATTTCAGCTATGACGCTTGAGGGTATGGAACAAAATGTGATTCTAATGGATACTATCTCCAAACGCTATAGTGCATGCGGTGGTCGCATCGGGGCATTTGTCACAAAAAACCAACAAGTGCTTGACGCCGCAATGAAATTTGCGCAGGCACGATTAAGTCCTCCTTCTTTTGCCCAGATATTAGGGGAAGCAGCCGTTGATTTGCCTGCAAATTATTTCGACGAAATGCATGCAGAGTATACATCACGTCGCGACCTATTGGTAAAACGTCTGCAAGCTATGGATGGTGTTATTTGCCCTTTGCCCAGAGGTGCATTTTATGCTATGGCTAAGCTGCCTGTAGATAACAGTGAAAAATTCTGTCAATGGCTGCTTGAAGAGTTTTCTCATAACGGAGCTACTGTTATGATGGCGCCCGCAGCAGGATTTTATGCTACTCCCGGTAGAGGCAAAGACGAAGTGCGCCTTGCTTATGTATTGAATAAGGACGATATCAATGCTGCAATGGATTGTCTTGAAGCTGCATTGAAGACATATAATAAGAAATAATAGGGAATCATAAAGCCTTCTATAAAAGCCACCTCTTTGGTGGCTTTTATCTTATTTCAACATTTGTAAATTCAAATTTGTTTCCATCAAATAGTCCTTTATCACTAAGTTTTAGAGAGGGTATCACCAGCAATGCCATAAATGATAACGTCATAAACGGCGCGCGAAGGGTAGTCCCTAATTCTTTTGCCTTTTTATCAATTTGAGCATACTGTTCAGCGACATTATATCCATCGTCACCAGACATTAATCCTGCTATAGGTAATGGCATATAGATAACATTATTTTCATTTTCTGCAACAGCAATTCCTCCTTTGCATTCAATCAATTTATTTACTGCAGCGCATATAGATGCGTCATCTACTCCAACTGCAATGATATTATGGCAATCATGTGCTACGGTAGAAGCTAATGCTCCATGTTTCAATCCAAAGTTTTTTATAAAAGCTGTCGCTATGGGAGTGTTATTTTGATAGCGGTTTACAACTGCTATTTTAAGTATGTCCTTTTCAGTATCGCTAACGATGTAGCCCTCTATTGTCTTAGCTGGAAGGTGTAATTGGTTTGTTACTAATTGCCCTTCTATTGCTTCAATAACCCGTATTTCTGTTGCTCCTGAACTTTTTACGGCAAAGTCATTTTTGCTTTTTGCTTCAATATTAAAATTATTGATTAACCCTGCTTGCAAATGAGGTAATAATGTTTTGCCATTCTCCGCCACTAATTTGCCATCTATATATGTCTTCAATACTCCTAATTGTTGCAGATCGTTCACAACAATAAAATCTGCAGAGTCGTTTTCTCTTAGCAATCCTACCGATAAATTATAATGTATTGCAGGATTGATACAAGCCGCTCTTAAAACGTCAAACAAATCATAACCTTTTTTCAACGCTCTCTTTACAAGCTCATTAATGTGTCCTAAAATTAGCTCATCAGGATGTTTATCATCACTACAAAACATCACCTTATCCGGGTGTAGCTTTATTAGATCTGCTAATGCTTCAAAATTTTTGGCAGCACTTCCTTCGCGTATTATGATGTGCATGCCTGAATTTACTTTATCAAGTGCTTCTTCCAGGGTAAAGCATTCATGATCTGTAGATATTCCTGCTGAGGCATATGCTTTTGCGGATTCTCCCTTTAATCCCGGCGCATGTCCATCAACTGGTTTGTTGATTTTTTTTGCGGCAATAATTTTCGCCAGCACCTCAGGATCTTTGTTTAAAACACCGGGATAATTCATCATTTCCGACAAATACCAGATGTCATTGTCCTGGAGTAGTTCAGAAACACTTGCTGCGTTCAGCTCAGCACCGGCGGTCTCAAAAAAAGTAGCTGGGACACATGAAGGTGCTCCAAAGAAAATCTTGAAAGGCGTTTGCTTACTATTATTGATCATATAGGTTACTCCTTCTCTCCCATTCACATTCGCTATTTCATGAGGATCGGATACAGTGGCAATGGTACCATGTGTTACTGCGAGTCTCGCAAATTCTGTGGGTACGAGCATCGAGCTTTCTATATGCACATGAGCATCTATAAAGCCTGGCAATAAATATTGTTCAGGAGCCTTGGTAATTTCTTTTATGGCTGTTATTATATTGCTTGAAACAGTTATTTCTGCAGGATATATGCGTCTTTTAAAAAGGTCAACAAGTTGCCCTGTAATAGTAAATGATTGCATACTCAAATTTAATAAGCCAAAACTGGAAAAGAAGAATTATAAGATTGTTTTGCCTTCCCGCGCCCACGACACCTTGTAGCTAATAAGGTCCATCATCAGCTTTGCACGTTTCTTAGCTTCTTCTGCTATGGATCCAGTAAATAATTCATCTACTGTTTCTGTCCATAGCAAAATCCATTTTGCATAATGCTTGTCTTCAAGATGTATCTTACGGTCTATTTCCATATGTTTTTTAACAGGATTGCCTGTATAACCCGGAACACCTAATAGGATTGTCTCCCAAAACTGATACATGATTGGTAAATGATGTGACCAATCGTTGCCAATAATGTTTAAGAAAATAGGACCTATATCATTATCCTTTTTCACTTTGTCATAAAATGAATTGACTAATTGTTCAATGTCACTTCTATCTTGTATATCAGTATTCATCTTATTATAGTATTTTAGTTTGTAAAACTGCTCTGCAAAGTTACAATTAAGCTACATTAGAGGTTTGCCAAATGCCTGATTAAACAAATGACCAGAAGGCTTATTTTATTCATATTATTTGTAATGTTTTATGCAGAGGCATTTGCTGTAGCTGATACAACTCATGTATTACGTTTTAATATAGACAATGGGTTCCCATCTAATAATGTCTATAGCTTGGTGCAGGACAACACTGGATATCTTTGGTTTTGCACCGATAATGGAGTTGTAAAATATAACGGTTATTCTTTCAAAATATTTAATACCTCAAATAGTCTTCCTTCAAACGATGTATGGAAATTATCTGTGGACAGTAGTAATAGAATATGGCTTTGTTCTCATGCTTACCAAATAGGATATATAAAAAATGATAAATACACCTCCATCATTAAGTTGAATAGGATAGGTTATCCTGATCATTTGGAAGTATATGGAGATACTGTAAGGTTCCTGCTACGCGATAAATATATTCACATTATTACGGCCACAGACTCTGTTGTCAATGTCAAGACCATCAAAGACTTACATATGTTCACATTTGGCCCTTTAATAGATGAAAGAAATAACATATTTGGAATAAAGTTTTCACAGTTATATGAAGGAAAATTAACTGACTCAATTATCAGGTTCAGGTTTAGGTGTTCTTTACCAAAGCAAATTATAGCAGATGAATATCTGCCTGGGGACTTCTTTATTTTTAATCATTTTGTTTATAGGATAGGAGGGAAAAGATTGCAATTCATTGATTTGAACAATTGCGAAATCAGGGAAATTACTTTTTCTGATATGGGAGGGAATAAAACAGAAAATTTTTATACTTCGGCATATAATGGAGATTCAGTTCAATTTATAACAAACAAAGCCATTTATTCATTTGATAGTAACGCTGTATTAAAGAGAAGGACAAGCTTCAACACTACATTAAAAACCACATCACAGGTGTCCTGGTTATTTGTTGATAATTTTAAAAATAGCTGGTACGCAACAACATTAGATGGTTGCTTTGGCTATTTAAGAAATTCGGGTTTGTTTAATCTTAATAAAAAATATGATCCTTTGTTTGAGACAAAATGCGTTGGGGTTGGGGAAAACGGATATACATATTGGTGGGATAAAAAAAAGTTTTTTCTATACAAAATAGATTCAAATAATCACATTGAGAAAAGCGCTTTTCCCAATAATATTATAATGAGAGGGGTTGGGGAAGGACAGAACGATGAACTTCTGCTGGCAAGTAATACTATTTTACTAGCATATAAAAATTACGCGTTTCATAACCTTTTAAATGATTTCAAATTCAAACACTTTTTCAAGATTATGAATTTGGTAGACACATTAGAATTTAAAGATTCCACACAAATTAATATTCTTTTTCAGAATGGCAGACGCATCAGACAAATAGATAGCACACAATTTCTGATATTAGGAGTGAATAGTTTAAGTGTTTTGACTTTCAAGGACAGTATCGCCTATTGTAATATACTTGATGAAGAAAGGTATACTAATGTAACTTATGATAGCGGTTCTGGAAATTTTATTATTTACAATGTAAACAAGATATTATTATACAATAAAACAACATCTAAGATATTAAAGATAGAGCCTGAGTTTCTAAATATTTTCAAGATAAATTCAATCATTAACATTAGAGCAGACAGGCATGCAAATGTCTATATATTATACAATCAAGGTTTGTTCTTGTATAATTACAAGCTGAATAGGTGCCTTTATATACATTGTCCGTTCGACCTATCAAATTCACTGATGCAAGTAAATGATGGGATATTATATATAGCAGGCATGTTCGGTATAGCCTATGCCAAAATAAGTGGTCCGTTATCTATAAGTGACTTCAGCATAGCGCCTAACAGTAAGTTATTATATTATAAGTATATCTCTGATTTTATTATAAATAAAAATAAACAAATTTTTATAAATACAGATAAAGGGCTTTATACCTTTTCTACTAACGCCTTATTATCAAACAACAATCTATTTAAATCTACAGACCCGAATTTTATAAGGCTTGTGCTTAATTACCCAACGCAGCGTAGCATTAAAAATGGTGATACCTTAAAGATTAATGAGAGGATTCAAAATATAGAATTAGATGCTATTAATTTCTTAGGAAGTGGTAATGTAAAGTTTCTATATGCCATCGAAGGTCACAACACTGTGTGGCAACAAAATGCTTCGGGTGAAGTTTTTATAGGCAATTTAAAACCCAATATTTATTATAAAGTAAAATGCATTGTTAAAGATGATCTGTGGGAGAGCAGAGAAACAGATTTTTATTTATATATCCCTCCGCTTTGGTGGCAAACCAGAACTGCCAAAAGCATTTTCTGGATAAGCGGTAGTCTTGTTGTAATAATTTTTATTCTTGCAATTATCCTCTTAACAAGGTTCATTGTTGCTCGCTCTAATGAAAAAAAGCGCATACTTACAGAATTGGAACTACGTGCTATCTATGCGCAGATAAATCCTCATTTTATTTTTAACACACTTAGTAGCGCGCTTTTCTTCATTAATAAAAAACGTTTCGACGATGCATATGTACATGTAAATAAATTTTCCCGTTTGTTACGTGCGTACATAAAATCATCCCAGGACAGGTATATTACTTTGGCTGAAGAAATTGAAATGCTTAAAAACTTTATTGAGCTTCAGAAAACGAGATTTGAAGAAAAATTTAATTACCAGATAATAGTAGATAACAAAGTACCCATTAAAAGTATTAAAATACCGTCTTTACTATTACAGCCATTAGTAGAAAATGCAATTAATCATGGATTGTTTCATAAAAAAGGTGAAGGGCTTTTAATATTAAAATTCCTGCAGGGAGAAAATAGCAAAGAGTTAATTTGCATTATAGATGACAATGGTGTAGGAAGGGTTAAAGCTCGCGAGATAAAAAAGGCCAGTGCTGTTCAAAATGAATCGTATGGAACTAAGTTGACTAAACAATTGATTGATATTTTTAAAAAATACGAGCATATGGATATTTACCTGGAATACATTGATAAAGAATTGCCCGAGACAGGTACCATAGTAAAACTAACCCTAAAAAATATTAACTATGTTGCCTGATATAAGCTGTGTAATTATAGATGATGAACCCAAAGCCATAGATGTTTTGCAACAAAGACTGAATGTGCTTTTCCCCAACATAAAAATTCTTGGAACATTTACCGAATGGAGAAAGGGATTAGAAATGCTCCGCAACACAAAGGTTGATTTGTTGTTTTTAGATATATCTATGCCTGAAAAAACAGGTATTGATCTGCTTAAATTATTTCCATCTATTTCTTTTCAGATCATATTAGTAACAGCTCATTCGCATTTTGCTTTAGATGCCATAAAGTTTTCCGTTGCGGGCTATGTATTAAAACCTATTGATGATTATGAGCTTTCATTTGCCGTAATGAAAGCATTAGATAGGATTAAAGGTATTAGTGCAACTAACGTAACAACTGAAACAGATAATAATAACAACACACTAAAAATTGGCATACCCAATCCTAAGGGTATTGATTATTTGAATACAGAGGATATTTTATATTTTGAAAGTATTAATAAGTATACTAAGGTCGTTACGATGGAGTATAGTGTCATAAGCTCATATAATTTGGCAGAGTTTAAAAAGATATTAGATAGTAAGTTTTTCTTCCAGATACACCGTTCTTTTATAATAAATTTATATCATGTCCGCCGCTATGAAACATCAGGTGTCTTAATTATGGAGGATAATACACAAATACCTGTTTCTAAAAATGTTAGGAACGATTTTATGCTTGCTTTTAGTAAAATAAGTAAAATAGCAGGTTTTAAACCCAAAAATAATGACTGATAAAAAACCGTTCGTCGGATAGAAACGTACTTTCGTCTAATCAAAACGTATTTTCGGCAAATGGTGGATTTGTGTTTGAGTTCCTTTTTCTTTCTTTGTCAAGAGATTATAAAAATGATATTTCACCAGAGATATCGAAAATCTCAAAAACGTCCGGTCAGCCCCTAAGGAACCCAAATATATAAACCTCATTTATACTTATACCCATAAGTGCTGAAATTTGGTTAATATTACTCTGAGAGGAAATATTATCATTTTTCAGCATTTTTTTGGCCTTACCAGGCGTTCACATACAGGCAAAAGACCTCGGCAGGACCGTGAACACCTACCACTAATGTCTTTTCTATATCGGCAGTGCGGCTGGGGCCTGTATTAAGATTAATCATAGAAGGAAGCTCATTATTATATCGTTGTTTCAATAGCCTAATGCCATCCTCAACGTCATAAACGATCTGGTTGGCATAAGCTACGATTATATGAATAGGATAAAAAACAGGGGCGGTACGGCCCATATACTGATGGCTGCTGAATAAGACGGATCCTGTACGCGATATCAAAGCTTCACATCCGGTAATGCATGCATCTGCATTTTCTTCTTTAGGATCCGTTAATTGCAGAATGTCAATCTTGTTGTTGTGAAGCAGATTTATCAACCTCTTATCAGAACATAAAAGTTGTTTCCAAGCACGGCTCTCATAAAGGGTTTGAATGTTATCAATTAATTCCTGCTCGTTGTCACAAAAAACAAATTTGCCGCCGAGCTTGATGAACTCATTGGCGAATTTTTCTTCTATTGTAAGATCATCTTTGTCGTATACAGATTTTATTTGTTCCTTATCTACTTCCGGAAATGGCGTAGGCACAGCTTGCTCATTCAAGGCTGTCCTGATCTTGTTTAAGATGCTTTCTTTTGATTTAGAAGTTTTGAATGTTTGCATCCGACCTTTGAAAATTAACTCAAAAATAAAAAAGCGATGAGGAATATTCATCGCTTTTTTATATATATTATTTTTTTATTAAGATTGATATGTTTCTGAATTTATAACAGTGCCACTTACCGGAGGAATGCCTTCATTAGGAGTCATGTCTTCAAATGGGCGTTTGCCTATTAAGCGTTCCAGGTCGTCTTTATAGAGCACTTCTTTTTTCAGTAATTCAGAAGCAAGTACTTGCAGATGTTCCATGTGTTTGCTTAACAATTCCTTGGTACGTTCGTACTGAGATAATATTAATTTTCTTACTTCCTGATCGATTATTTTAGCCGTTTCTTCAGAATAAGGCTTTGTCATATTGTATTCCTGCTGACCATCATGATAGGAAACGTTACCAACTTTGTCGTTCATACCATAGATGCTGATCATTGAATATGCCATTTTTGTGATGCGTTCCAGATCGTTTTGAGCACCGGTAGATATCTTGCCAAAAACAAGCTCTTCTGCCGCGCGACCGCCAAAGAGGGCCACAATCTGATCATGCATCTGTTCTGTAGTGTATAAATATTGCTCCTTGGGCAGGTATTGTGCATAGCCCAAAGCAGCAACGCCGCGAGGCACTATAGATACCTTAATGAGCGGATAAGCGTGCTCAAGAAACCAGCCACAAACAGCGTGTCCGGCTTCGTGAAAGGCGATCACCCTTTTTTCATCAGGTGAAATGATCTTGTTTTTCTTTTCCAGACCGCCTATTACACGATCAATAGCATCGTTAAAGTCGCTCATATCCACTTCAGATTTCCCTTTGCGGGCAGCGATCAATGCTGCTTCATTACAAATATTAGCAATATCTGCACCGGCAAATCCGGGAGTCTGAGCTGCTAATTTCTTAATATCAAGATCTTTAGATTTCTTGATCGGCTTCAGATGTACTTCAAATATTTTTTCACGACCCTTTACATCAGGAATGTCGATAGATATCTGGCGATCGAAACGACCCGGACGAAGTAGCGCTGTATCTAATACATCTGGCCTGTTCGTAGCAGCCAAAACGATGATACCGCTATCGCCGCTAAAACCATCCATTTCCACCAGCAGCTGATTAAGGGTATTTTCACGTTCATCATTGCTCATCACAACGTTTTTACCACGGGCGCGGCCTATAGCATCTATTTCATCTATGAAGACAATACATGGAGATTTTTCACGAGCCTGTTTAAACAGATCGCGGACACGGCTTGCGCCAACACCCACAAAAAGCTCTACGAAATCGGAACCTGACATGGAAAAGAATGGAACCTGGGCTTCTCCTGCAACAGCTTTTGCAAGCAATGTTTTACCTGTTCCCGGAGGGCCTACAAGCAATGCGCCTTTAGGTATTTTGCCTCCTAATGATGTATATTTTTTCGGATTTTTAAGGAAATCCACAATTTCCATCACTTCCACTTTTGCTTCATCCAGACCTGCTACATCATTGAAAGTAATGTTTACACGAGTGCCTTTTTCAAATAACTGCGCTTTTGATTTGCCGATATTGAAAATGCCTCCTGCGCCGCCACCTGATGCTCCTGTGCCCATCTTACGGAAAATAAGAAACCACATAGCAACAAGGAAAATTACCGGCAGCAAAAATGAACTTAATAATGAATGTATAAAGTCGCCTTTCGTTGTATATACCACATTAACCTGCTGGTCAGGGGGGATAGTTTTCTGTGCATCGAGTAAGTCCTGGTTGAACTGCTCAACACTGCCAATTTCGAATGTAAAAGCATAGCTTTTATCACCACTGAAATTTAAAGGGGTTTTGCTGGCTGGCTGCGGTTCTGCTGTGGCACCCGATTTTAGATACACTTGTACCAAATCCTGATTCTTTATCACTACAACTTTATCCACCAGTCCTTTATCAAGATATTTTGTCCTGAATTCCTTAAAGCTGTATTCTTTATTACTATTGTCGAGGCTGGTGCTAAAAAATTGCACCCCAAGGACAGCCAGTATTATGATACCGTAAATCCAGTATATATTAAAACGCGGCCCCTTTCGCTGGTTCCGGTTATCACCTCCCGGAATGCCGGGCCTTTGTTTATTATCTTCCATTGTTGTTGTTCAAACGTTATGATCCTATTTTAGAATATTAGTCTTTGTGCTCCATTCGTTCAGCGTCGGCCCACAAGCTTTCAAGATTGTAAAACTGCCTGTGCTCGTGTTGAAATATATGAACTACAATATTTACATAATCAATAAGTGTCCACTGTCCGCCGTGCTCAATATGATAAGGTTTTTCACCACATTCTTTCTCAACTATTTCGGCTACATTATCGGCAATAGCTTTTACCTGAATATACGATTTTGCCTCACATAAAATAAAAAAATCCGCCACAGCTTCATCTATCTTCCTAAGATCAAGCGACACGATTTCTTCACCTTTCTTTTCTTTGATTGCGCTAAGGATTGATTTAAATAGTTTGCTATTTCTTGTCAGGCGGGTTAGCGATTTCTTTCGTCCCTGTAGTGCGGTTATTATTTTCTCCAAATTGTATTTAGTCTATTTTTGTTTGGTAATATATTCTTTTAATCAAAATTATAAAATCTTTTGGCACCAAACGTTACTGCCATGTTGCAAGCTCCAATAATAGAACTTGATGCTATTGATAGCACCAATAACTATGCCATGCAACTGATAGATGCCGATACGGCACAGCCTGGGCTGACAATAACTGCGAAGCAACAAAGCCAGGGCAAGGGACAACGTGGGCGGTTATGGATAGATGTGCCTGATCTAAGCCTATTGATGAGCATTATCACTGTGCCCAAATATAACTTAACAGAACAATTTCTTTTTAATGCGAGTGTTGCTGTGGGTATTGCTAATGTTTTGCAAAAACTAAATGAGCAGTGGGATATAGCAATCAAATGGCCAAATGATATTATTGTTAATGACAAAAAGGCAGGGGGGGTATTGATAGAGAATGTGTTGAGGGGTAGTAATTGGATATATAGTATCATAGGATTTGGATTGAACATAAAACAAGATCATTTTCCTGCAGAGTTACCGTATGCCACCTCTTTAAAAATCAGCTCTGGTAAAGATTATGATATTATGATGCTGAGAGATATGATGCGAGAGAAAATTTTAGAATATGTGAGCGTAGGATGGAGTGCTAAGGAAATACTACAACAGTATAATGATTACTTGTACCGAAGAGGACAAGTTCAAACATTTACACTTCATTCAAGTGAATGGCAGGGGATAATATTGGCGGCAGAAGCAGATGGCACACTTGCGGTGCAGCTTGATAATGGCAATATTGTAAAGTACGTGCATGGTGCTGTAATGTGGAAGTGGGGTTAAGATCAAGCATGAAATAGATCAGCCCAATTTTTCAACAATTTTAATCCATATTCTGTTCCTATAGATTCAGGGTGAAACTGGATGCCGACAGATGGATATTTTATATGGGCCAATGCCATTATTGAGTTGTCTTCTGAATGGGCCAACGCCTGTAATGATGTTTTCTCTAAATCTTCAACAATCAATGAATGATAACGCATCACTGTAAAGGGTGAAGGAATGCCTTGAAATAATGGATGGACGACATGCTGCACATCACTTGTCTTGCCGTGCATAGGGTAGGGAGCATGTGCCAGCTTAGCGCCAAAGTACATACCCAATGCCTGGTGACCAAGGCAGACACCGAGAATAGGCAAGCGTGAATGAAAATAATCAATCGCTTCCATGCAGATGCCTGATTGTAATGGTGTTTCAGGGCCGGGTGATATTATAATACGTGAAGGATCTAAGGCGATCAATTCATCCAATGTCAATTCATCATTTCGATACACTACACAATCATTATTGGTCTGTAGCAGATAATGGTGCAGTATGTATGTAAATGAATCGTAGTTATCTATGAGGACCCACATGTTGAGGGAGCTTTTGATTGACATTTTCGAAAAAATGCTGCAAATCGCTAAAAATATGTTTTGCAAACGGCAATACTTTGCCCACATGATCGCATACCCAGGGAGCTACAGGAGTGAACCATGAATATGTTTTGGAATGAGCTATCGTTTCGGGTGAGATGAGATGCATCTGATTGGCAATCCATAGGAGCGTGCTCCAAATGACTGCAGCAATAAATGCATAAAACAATCCGCCAAGCAATCTACTGATAAAGCCCAGGAAAACAGCATTGACAACCGAATCGATAGCCTTTGCTAATAAGCGCACTAATAATACAACTACTATGAAAAGGACTATAAAGCTAACAACCTGTGCCCATCCTGATGTAATAATGCCTTTATCGAAAAGCCAAGAAGCAAAAGTGTGAGAAAGTTTTAGCGCGCATATAATGCCTAATATAAAGCCCAATAAAGAAAACGCAGCTACAATGATGCCTTTTCTGTAGCCGCGTATAAAAAGTATAATTACGAGCGTTATGCCAATTATATCAAGCAACATAGATATTACGCGCCTTGTGAAAGTAATTGTTTCACTGTATCGGAAATGGCTTTTCCATCGGTCCTGCCAGCAAGCTGCTTTGTAGCTACACCCATTACCTTGCCCATATCAGCAGGTGTTTTAGCCCCTACCTGGTTAATAATGTTTTGCACTTCTGATCTCAATTCGTCGGGAGATAATTGTTTGGGTAAAAAACGCTCTAATATTTCAAGCTCTTCTCTTTCTTTTTTTGCGAGGTCTTCACGATTTTGTTTTTCGAATATCTCGAGTGAATCGCGGCGCTGCTTTGCGAGCTTTTGAAGCATCTTTTGCTCAGTTGCTTCTGTTAGCACATCGCTGCCGCCTTCTGATGTTTTTTCTATAAGAATTGCTGCCTTAATGGCGCGAAGCGTGCGTAGTTCAGCTTCATTTTTAGCGCGCATGGCCTGCTTCATTTCTTCCATTACTTTTTGTTCGAGTGACATAGTTGTAAGATTTTAAAACTTGTGCAAAAGGGGATAGAGTTAACTAAAATAGCTATTGTTCTCTGAAATTGCGAGCTTATTTTGATTCGCTTTCTTCCAGTGCTGCGGTAGCTTTTTTGTGAAAAGCTTTTGCAAATTCCTTCAGCTCATCTGCAAGTTCAGCGTTTTTTGTAGCACGCAGGTATGTATCTGCCATTCCGAAAAATGTCTGATAATAAAAATCGTTCATTTCGTCTACCATCATTTTGGTAGTCCATAGATCAATGCGCATTGCAGATTTCTGGTCGCCATCCCAAAGACCTAGTAAGATCGCCTTTGCTTTTTGTAAGTCTTCAATTCCGCCGTCGGGGGCATTCCATTCTATTATCTCCGGCATTTTATCCTCGTCCAACTCTACGTGGATATTGATGTTTGATTTTATTCCCATTTTATAACTAAAAAATTAATGTTTCGAATGTCAAAAATATGCTGATTTGTTGAAAGGCTATGAAATAGTTGATGCCCATTTGTTTAGCTGCTTGATACAAGCTGCAATGTCCTTTGGTAAGGGTGCTTCGGCCTTTATTTGAGTACCATCGGCTTTTTTAAATTCCAGAATAGACGCATGAAGCGCCAGGCGGCTTAATAATGGCCTTTCGGTCTCTTCGTCGTTAGACAAACGATATTTCTTTTTAATGCCTGATAGATAGAAAGGTTTGCCATCGCCGTATAGCTCATCGCAAACTATAGAATGGCCTATGGACTGCATGTGCACACGTATCTGGTGTGTACGGCCTGTATGTATCTGAAACTGCACAAAAGAATGTAATGGCCATTGCTCGACAGCTTTGTAATCGGTGATGGAAGGCTTTCCCTTTTTGGCAATTATCATCTTACCTTTTGCAGATGGGTGCTCACTAATTGGTTTTTCAATCCTGCCTTCTTCAGGTATCAACCTGCCATTTACAAGCCCGTGATAGAATTTTGTAACA
Source organism: Flavipsychrobacter sp. (assembly GCA_035606335.1). GTDB lineage: Bacteria > Bacteroidota > Bacteroidia > Chitinophagales > Chitinophagaceae > DATNFP01. Next base: position 21,582 of record DATNFP010000110.1, read on the forward strand.
TCGCGTTCCATAAAAAGCTTTGACAAATATTTGTGAGTTTGTTCGTTCTTCGCAAAGCATATAACTCCGCTTGTATCACGGTCGAGACGATGCACTACCCATATCTGCTGCCCCAGCCTGCTCTCCAACAAGTGATTGAGACTTGGTAATTCTGTTTTGAAACGGTCGGGGATTACCAATAATCCAGATGGTTTATTGACTATCACCAGGTCGTTATCATTGTATAATATATCTATTTGCATGCTTTAATCTTTAAAATACTGCTCCAGGCAGGCGTTTTCCTTACTACGCATTTTTGTAATATCATCTTTTGTTTTATCCTTGAAACCGCACAAATGTAATGCACCATGAAAGATGACACGGTGCAGCTCGTTTTGATATTTGGTGTTGAATTTTTCTGCATTCTCAACTATCCTATCTACACTGATGTAAATTTCTCCTGTAAGCTCATTTCGGTTTTCGCTGAGGTCGAAAGTGACAATGTCTGTAAAAGTATCGTGGTTCAGGAACTGCTTATTTATTTCGAGCAAATATTCATCATCACAGAAGATATAGGTGAGCTGAATCTTTTTTAATTTTTTAAGATATGAGTTAACTGTCTTATCCAAAAAGGCGGATAATCTTCGCCGATCTTTAAGCTTTGCTGAAACATTGTGCTCATAAAATTTTACCATTGAGACAATTTTGATAATTTGGCGATTTGATAATTCGACAATTCGACAATTTGATAATTTGACAATGATAAATTCCCCGTTGATTTGAAAAAAGTCTGATTTCCCATTTTACAATTGATTATCAATTTTTTATACGATATTTACACCCCAACGATTTCCCATTCATTCCCCGTTTTTTTCCATGGTTTCAATTTGATAATTCGGCAATTCGGCAATTTGATAATTCGGCAATTCGGCAATTCGGCAATTCGGCAATTCGGCAATTCGGCAATTCGGCAATTCGGCAATTCG
>DATNFP010000111.1:0-15978 GCA_035606335.1 Flavipsychrobacter sp.
CAGTAATTGCGGTACTGAAGATCATTTTTGACCGGGTAAAAAGCCTTAAACCCTGGGGAATGATATTGGGAGATGAGGAAATGAAACAAAAAAAACTAGCGGCAAAGCTAATTAAGAAATCTATATTCAAAGTGCGATAGGACGCACTTTCAGCTACGAATCTTAATTCCCAACTCTGCAGACTCAAGGATGGTAATATTTACTGACATCTTTTCGATATGTAATCTTATTAAAAATCCTATCCTCTAAGTTTTTCAGCATTTCTTTACGTTTCCTTAACGCGTCAAAAAGGTAGGCTCTATGTTATAAGGCAGGCCAAAGTATGCCGTGGTAGTTGAATATTTGTATTGTAACATTTAGTTGTCGTTTCTAATACGCTATTTTTTGCTCACAATAAAAACAATCAGCCAAGTGAAAAACAATTTTAAAGCTGTCACATCTGTATTATATTACTGTATAGTACTATCCCGTAATTATTATAATCCCGAACAGGGAGGCTGTTAATCAGCAGCAAAATGATGATTCTATTAAAGCTGCAGTTATCGCAGAAATGAACACCCATCTACAGCCCACGACGATCCTAACCAAACAAGCAATATCTGTATCCAACAATGCTAATACAGCCGCAAATGGATCAAAAGAAAGTGAATTGACAAACGATAAACTGGAATTAACCCGCTTGAAAACGCTATTGGTTAACACTAAAGCAAAGCTGGAAGTAGAAAATAATGAATTAACCCGGGTGGAGCAATTTCATATCGGCAGATTAAAAAATACAAGAGAACAAGAAATCAGAACACAGGATTTACGTATTCAGGCTTATCAGGATTATGTACAAAGAATTCAAGGAGCCATTATCAATAAACAGGAGCAGATTAACGCATTAGAAAATGAACTTGCACAAGCCAAACAGACAAAGTATATCTACATAATGAAACTGTAATAGACTCACTGTCTATGAAATTGGGAGTTTTACTATTACCTATTGTTACGGTGGGGAAAAAACCAAGCAGATAATTAGTAGGTATGCCGTCGAGAAAATAATTCATGGAAGCAGTAATCGGGAAGAAAAGATCACTGATAAAATTAAGATTAACTCAAAAGACGATTGGGAAAAGGTGGCTATCCTGGACGATAAAACGGAAATAACTGGGTTAACCCAAATTAATGAGCTTTCCAGCGCCGGTGTAGGAAAGTTTATTGGCGCCAATTGTGCACAGGAAAAGTCATTAGAAAGGGTGAAAAAGGCTGCAGCTTCATTAAATTGTCCGTTTATCTATACAAATAAAGTTAAAATCTTAAGCTTTTCGGCAAGCATAATATCGCAATACACTTTGTCTATAAACAACGTAGTAGCCATATTTCTACTGCTATTTATCTCATTAAAAAGAGGGATATAGCCATGCTGGTCTTTCTGAGATAACAATTCAAACTTTCTCACTTGTAGCCAAAATGGATGGTCTTGGGCATCAATGCTACAAAAAATTGTCTGAATATTTTCTGTTGTCTCTATGGTATAGCTTAATTGTATTGCAGTTGGTACATCCCCTTGAGAAAATACCGTAATTAGTTTACTCATATGGAACCTTTTTATTTAAATTTCTGGATCATTTTATCTCTTTCTACATAAGACATTGCTGGTACTTTTGACATGGATATAATACCTAGTAATTGAAACAAACGTATTACGGGGTATATAGGATCTATCTCGTGCCACCTACGTCCGAAATTGATAGCTGATGGATATTTATGGTGATTGTTATGGTAAGACTCTCCAAGCATCAGAATATCTATGCTAAAAAGATTTTCAGAAGTATTCTTTAGATTATAATTCCTGTACCCATATTTATGTGCATACCAGTTAATGATGGCTCCATGCACTGCACCCATGCTGATTACAACAGGTAATAATAAGAACCACCATGCTATCGGAGCAAATAATACAAAGAAAGTTATGTACAATCCTACCCATATCAGTCGTGAGATACCAGAGTTAGCCCAACGATCAAATCCTCGCCATTCGGGTAGATTCTTTTTAAACCGCTCTTCTATTTCCATATTTTCTTTAAATATATTGGTATAGATCATCCTTGTACGCCACATCATAGCAAAAATGTTTTTAGAGTAAGAAGGAGAATGTGGATCTTTTTCTGTGTCTGTGTAAGCATGATGCAGGCGGTGCATAATAGCATACGCCCTGGGACTCATATAGGATGAGCCCTGTGTAATATAAGCTATTATGAAAAAGAACCGTTCCCAACCTTTATGCATCTTAAAAGCCCCATGAGCCGCATATCTGTGCTGAAAAAAAGTCTGGGAAAAGAGCGATAGGTACCATAAGGCAATAAAAAAAATGAGAATTGGCATAAATTCAGTTTAACCCTGTGAAAAAAGAATAGATAGTTGCGGAAAAATTGGATTAAACGTAGCCACTAAAATGCATGCGAAGTGGAGAAGAGAAAACTGAAATTTATTTCGCTTTTTCTATAGTACTCTAAAGGTAACGTATTATATGTTAATATCCTTTTAAATAACTACTATTTGTGCATGCTTTAAAAAGTAACGTTATCCTCATAGTGAGATTAATGGGCAATTAAAGCTTACCTTGTATGGATCCTGATAATTCCTTCAGATTAAATTGGGTATGTTCTATCGATGTGTTTTTCAACCGGCGCAAGTTTTTCGGCAGGTGTTGTTCTTTCTTTGATTGGGGCAGCGACAATATATAGTGCGCAGACAACGCAACAAAGAATATTTGCGCTTATCCCGGTTATATTTTCTATACAGCAATTTATAGAGGGTATACTATGGGTGGTAATTGGCAATCCTGCTTATAGCCATTGGGAGGTTGGCGCTGTTTATATTTTCCTCGTGATTGCGGGCATAGTGTGGCCTTTTTATATTCCGCTATCTGTGCTATTGCTTGAAAATAGCTCTCGGAGAAAAATGATATTACTTATTTTATTGGCTATGGGAATTTTATTTGGCGTATACTTCGTCTACTGCCTTACAACTTATGGTGCATCAGCTGTTGCTGAAAAGCACCATATCAGATATATACTTCATTTCGTTCTGGCAAATAAATGGTATTTTGGTGTGCTATATTTTATCCCCGCAGCGCTACCACCATTATTATCGAATATCAGACGCATCAGATGGTTAACCCTTATTCTCTTTCTATCGTATGTACTATCTTGGGTATTTTATCATTATTATATCATATCAGTTTGGTGTTTTTTTGCTACAATTATTAGTTTGATAGTACTGTCAACGATTTTGAATATTGAAAGGGCTTCTAAAGATCAAATGACATTATAGGAAGAAATAACGTTATTATACTCTTCTTTCCGGGCAGCTTTTAAGTGCAGTTAAAACTGAATTCAGCGACTTCGGAGGCATCTTGCAAAAAACACAAAAGAAATTGCAGGAAGCAAGTAATGTTATTGAGCAGGCTAATGTTCGTACAAGGGCAATTACAAAAAAGCTTCGCGATGTTCATGAACTACCAAAGGATTCAACTATTAATTTGTTAGAGGACGTAATTGAACCAAACACTATTTTCAGATGACGCAAAACTACCGTTGGAAGATAACAATTAAGCCTCATATAATTGTGATTCAATTAAAAACGCGTTAGACGTTTTAAATCGCTTTAATCATCAAACAGGGAGCTAAATATTTCAGGTCATCTTCACAATCCGCGTCCACGTTTTTGTCGAAGATTTTTAGACTGTTTTTGCTCCTGTTCGGAAGAAAAAATTTCAAGTTTATTTATTTCTGCATAATAAAAACGATTTTCAAGCTTTTCCCATTCTATATCTTTTCCCAACAATTTTACAGGGATTGCGTGATCTATACTCCCGTGGTATCGTAATGAATTAATCACCATTTGCCTTTTTACATTTGGATATTTATGCTCGTATGCCAGAACAAAGATCAATAAAGGCTCATGCTCTAATAGGAAATACATGTCTATAAAATCTTTTTTCCTTTCCCCACTATTATGTATAGCATTTAATTTCATTGCGCCAATGTCTTCCAGCGATGACATCCTTATCCCTTCAATTACTTCAAGAGGTCTGAATTGAGGATATGCATGTGTTAAAATATCAATCTTGGTATCATTGATGAAGCCGAACACGCCGTTTTTTATTGACTTGCTATCTGTCAAATGATAATTGTCTTCCAAATATTTCCTTAGACTGGGAGCATCAAATTCTTTTTCCGAGAATAAATCTATGTCTATTGAAATTCTATGTCCGATCTGTAAGGACAAGGCAGTACCTCCAACGAGGAAGAAGTCCTTTAATTCTGCATCTTCCATTAAACGCTTAATCAAATCCAGTGTCCCTTCATCGACTGTTTCCTTGTGAAGCATAACATCTCTTCCTTAACAATTGAAAAAAATTTTGAAGCATCTTCAATAGCATAATCTGGAAGAAATAATATTTCATTTTTTAAGGTATTCACAACTTTATCTCTCCCATAGAAACGGATCAACTCCATCCATTCTTTTTCCTTACCTCTTTCAATGATGCGGGCAATAATGGTTTTGTAAGAAGCTTGCCAGTCTATCTTGTTATAGTCAAAATCCCAAAACCATTTTGGTGAAAAATCAGGCTTACTATTTAGTTGACTATTGTCCATACACAAAAATACTATTAATTCAGGAAGCAATTACAAGCACTACAAAATTTGAAGTGCTTGTTATCAATCAAAGCACTCTACCTACCTTCACAGATAAAAATTGGCAAAATTGCCGCTTAGTACACTGATAGCATTAGTTAGGTTAATTAACCTAACTGCTTATTTACCTGATAAGCCGGATTACATTTGAGCAGGCTAAACGATAATAAATTTTACCCAAGTTGGGTAATAGTGTGAAAAATATTATGGACAAGCTTTCAATTTTGGTTCAAATTGAAAGCGTATGCAACCAAACGATGAAGAAAAAATATTTCTATTAGCTAATACCAAAGATATAAAACCGGCAAACCGGACTATTCAAATTTGCAGGATTAAAGTGAAGAAGATATGAGGACGAACGCAAATGAAACAAAGCCCAGGCTGTACCGTGAGCAACTGCTTACTGTAGAAGACCTGGCACAATTCAAAACCGAGCTGCTTGAAGAATTTAAGACTTTGCTAAAAGGCAACGGCTCTAATGGCCTAAATAAAAAATGGCTCAAGTCTAATGAAGTCAGAAAGCTGCTCGATATTTCTCCGGGCACTTTGCAAAACATGCGGGTAAACGGCACGCTTCCCTTTACCAAGATCGGCGGCGTGATCTACTACGACCAGGACGACATTCAGAAAATGTTTCTTTCCAAAAAATCGCATCGCTAAACGTTTTTCAAAATGAAAACAGCAACCAGACAGGCAGGCTTCGGCAACGAAATGCCACCTGAACGAGCGCATCTGTCTATTTATTTTATACAGAAAGGACTTAGCGAGAAAGAAGCCGATTTTTTCTATCAGCAGCAGGAATCCAATAGCTGGAAAACCAAACGAGGCAAACCCATCCGCAATTGGAAAGCCGTCGCCGCCGATTGGATTTGGGAATATCAGCAGATACAAAAACGCAGGCAAAGACACTTGTTAACGGATAATTCAAAACGATGATGCAAAAGATGAATTGTGAAACGGCTAAACAAATTGACATGGTAAGCTATCTTTCCTTTTTAGGATACTTGCCGCAACAAATCAGAAACGATAGTTACTGGTATATCTCATCACTACGAAATGAAAATACGGCATCATTTAAAGAATAAAAAACTAAATGTTTGGTTCGATCACGGCACAGGCAAGGGCGGCGACCTGATAGATTTTGGCACCGGGTATTTCAACTGTTCGGTTGCTGAATTTTTAAACAAACTGGCCGAAGCTAAAATTGATTTTTCTTTTCACCAGCCCATTACCCCGACCCCTTCTGCGGGTGAAAAGAAAGATGAAAACAATATCAGGATACTCGAAACAAAGCCGCTTCAATCAGCACATCTATTGCGGTACTTGGAGCAAAGGAACATCCCTTTAAGCCTTGCAAAAACAGCATGTGCCGAGGTTGTTTTTGAGCTTTACAAGAAACAAAATACTGCTATCGGATTTCAGAATAACGCCAGAGGATATGAACTGCGAAGCGCGGATTTTAAAGGCAGCTCGCCGAAGGCCGTAACTTTTCTTGATAATAGCAGCAAAGAATTAGCCGTTATTGAAGGCTTTTTTGACTACCTGTCCTATCATGTTTTGAATCTGAATAATAATCGCCCACTGCCAAATTTTCTGGTGCTAAACTCACTTTCATTCTTTGAAAAGTCGCGCCCGCTAATGGAAAAGCATGAGCGGATAAACCTTTACCTCAACAATGACAAAGCAGGAATCAGCTACAGTAAGATGGCAATAGCATGGGATGTAAACCGCTATCATGACTATAGACAATTGTACAGCGAACATAAGGATTTGAACAAATGGTTGACCAATCACCAGCAGAAGCAGAGCCAAAGGCTGTCTGTGCGAAGGTTTTCGGTTGTAAGAAGCAAGTTTGTGTTTTTGTTTCACAAAAACCCTCTCTCGCCTTCGGCGGAGAGCAAACTTGCCTTTTTCTCCCGTTGGTCGCAAAGGATTTTTTTAGAACGGTGCAAAAGATAAAGTGATGAATGATGAACAAAAAAAGGTGAAGCACAAAGGCGGCAGGCCAACCAAAAAGATAAAACGCAGCAGCCACCTGATGGTACGGCTGACCGAGACCGAACGTTTTCTCATTGAGAGCAAAGCCAAAGATGCAGGGCTGACGCCCAGCGAATGGTTCCGGCAGGCTGCCAAAAAGGCAAAGGTCGTAGCAAGGTTAAGCGCCGAGGATATGAAAGCTTTGCGGGTACTATCCGGCCTTGCCAACAATGTCAACCAGCTTGCCCGGCAAGCCAATAAGGAAGGGTTATTAACCATTTCCCGTAAATGCTTAGATGTGCTGACCGAGACCGATGATTTTCTAAAATACCTCAACCATGATGGCGAGGATCGTTAAGCCGGGAAGAAGTTTTAAAGGATGTATCCAGTACAATCTACAGGAACACCGCGCCGAACTGCTCTATGCCGAAGCCGTAAGAACACAAAGCGTACAAACCATCATTCACGACTTCAATATGCAGCGAAAGCTGAATCCTGGATTGGGACGGGCGGTCGGCCACATCGCCTTAACGTGGAGTCCGAATGACACGCGGTTATTAACCGATGAAATTATGGTTGAGCGGGCTCAAGAGTATATGGACAAAATGAAAATTGGGAATACGCAATATATTATTGCCCTGCATAAAGATAGACCGCACCCGCATGTCCATATCGTGTATAACCGGGTAGATAATGAGGGAAAAACGATCAGCGACAAATTCCAGAAGCAACGGAACGTAAAAGTCTGCAAAGAGCTTACACAGAAGTACGGCTACTACGTCGCCGAAGGCAAAGAGCAGGTCAACCGCCAACGGTTAACCGGAGCCGATAAGGTCAAGTATGAGCTGTACGACGGCATTACCAAAGCCTTGAAAGAATCCCAAAACTGGCCACAATTAGAAAGCAATTTGTTGGCGATGGGTATCACCATGCAATACAAATACCGGAACGGCACCGAGGAAATACAGGGCGTGTCCTTTTGCAAATGGGATGTCAAATTCAAAGGCTCGAAGATTGACCGCAGCTTGAGCTACGGCAAGATCAGCCAGCAACTTAGCCTTAATAAGTTGTCACAGGCGCAATCACAAAAGATACATTTATCACGGCACAAAGAAAACACAGGAAAAACCGAAAGCCATTTTGCAGGCAAGCTGGTGAACCAATTGCTTCGGCCTGAATATAATCAGCCAATGCCTGATGATATGCTTACCGAAGAACAGAAACGCAAACGCAAAAACAAAAGCCAACATTTATGAAAGAACACAACGAACAGCTTGACCTGATCGAAGAAGTATTGCAACAATTGATACAGCGTATTAACGCAATAGATGAAAAGCTAAATAAACTGGCTGATGTTAAACCGCCTGAACAGGTAAACACAGATACCAAACAATTGCAAAATGAGTTAAAGGAGATCAGGCAGGATTTTAATCAGTTAGCTGAAAATATACTTTTTCCCGTTAAACAGTTAAACGAAAAAGTTGCAGGTATTCCCAAACGGATGCCTGTTGAACATCACCATCATTTCAATGTACGTTCTAAAGGTTTTATTATCGGCGCAGTTATTCTTCTCATTGTTACAGCGGGTTCTTTAGGACTATCACTTAGCCTTTATTCGGAAAACAGCTTACTGCATGAAAATGCTTTAAAATATCGGATGATACGGCTGGTTTACCCGGCTGCGTCCATTTGGGCGGACAGCACCTATAACCGTGATCCGAAGGGGGCATTAACTATTACCGACCAAAAGGAAGAAAGGCAGGAACAGCCGCAGCAAGCCGTAAGCGACAAACTAAAATTCAAACCAGCAAGGAGACACAAAAAATAAGCCCGGCATAAAAATACCAGGCAAGGTTTGTTTTTCGATTGAAGTCAAAAGTAAAGCAAATTCTGAATGAATTTTGAGAAACACAGTTTGAAAATGTATGGTTATATTACTTTTTATCGCACAAAAAAGCCGTGTAGAAACAGAGCCTTCTTAAAAATCAAATATGAGTAATGATGAACTTTTGTTCACAACGGTCATACTGTTTCTTTTCCCATAGCTGTTTGGCAACTCAAGCAAATAGGCACCACTTATATTATTTTTTTATCGCATAAATTATTCCCGTGTTATAGTCCGATGTATAGTAATTAACTCCATTTGCCCAAAGCCCTTTGTTACCCACAGGATATAAGCCTGAATAATTTATTACGATGGCTGCGCCATCATTTGCGGTGAAATTTAAAATATCCTCTACTATCGGTTGTGAAATCGTAAGGTTCATAAACGTATTTCATACTGATTCCGGAAGATTGACCCACATAAAAAGTAAATCCTGTGTTAGCTATAGGAATATGAGTGGTTGAATCTATGATTTGTCCGTGAATGACCCTGTTTTTTTGGCTGTCTTTCTTACAAGAGCATATTCGCAAACTTCCCACAATAATGAATAGAACAATAAGATTTTTCATGCCAGATATTTACTGTTTCACAATAGTCATACTTTCCTTCTTCCCATACTTATCTGTCAATTCAAGTAAATAAGTGCCAACACTTAAATCATTTGTATTGATAAAATATTTTGTACAATTAATAATGTTGTGATAAACTTCTCTTCCCATTACATCGTAGAGCTTTACTTTATCTCCATTCTCTGCATTTCCAATAAAAAGCTGATTACCCATCGGGTTAGGATATACTCTTATATTTCCAAAAGCATTAACGCTTGAAATTTCAGTCGGTGGCAATACTTTAATATATTGACAATATGTCCCGCTATCGCAAGCATAAGTAGTTAAGCAAACTTGAAACACACCTGTGTCAGTAAAAGAATGTATTGGGCTTGTAATAGTTGATGTCGTCCCATCTCCAAAATTCCACTTCACACTATCAGGTGTTATGGTTCCGGCATACGTAAATTTAGTTGAGTTTAGTGCCGGCACACTGTCTGTCGCCGTAAACATTGGCGTTGGTTCAGTTGATGGTGTACAATCACAGTTATACCCATACTTAGCCACAAAGAAATCAGTAGTGCCACCATGACTATAATATGGCGTTAGGCTTCCGGCAGATACATAATCTTCTATTTCCCCGCCTACATAAATGTTATTATTATTATCCGATGTTATTGCCATGCCCATATCCAATGAAGCTCCCAAACCGTGTAAATAATCAAGTTTATAAAGTGAACCAGATGTATCCAAAACTACCAACAGAGGATAATTACCGCTGGAATGTATTGTAGTTGAATTATATACCAAATCTCCATTTATTTCTCCTGTAGCAGCGATGCGTCCATTAGGTAATAAGGCAAGATCAAGGATGGCTGTACCGCTGCCATAAAACCCATAGTCTTTTATGACGTGTCCGTTAGTATCCAGCTTTACTATATCAGTCAGGTGGTTTTTTGACACAGTATCGGTTCCTATCACTATAGGATTGGTCCGGGAGAAACCATAAAGACCATTGTTTTCATCATATCGCAGTTGTTGTAAACTGCCCGAATCTACCCATGTCGAGTTATCGCTTGTATCAAATGCTGTGATATAGGTTTGTACAAAAACACTATAAGCTGGACTGCCGACAATATATGCGTAGACATTATTGTTTTTTTTATTCATCGTGATAGCCCTTATATACCTCGTGCTATCGATCTGCATTCTTCTCGCAGAAATTAGATTGCCGGATGAATCGTATTTCAGGTCGTAGGTCGCTTCACGGCTTATTAAGGTAGATGTTATGTTTACACCTGAATCCATCAATGGATAGTCGTGAATATAGCCTTTTCCATCAATCAATATATTCGTAGGTCCGTATGTTCCATAACTGGCTTTCGTATCATCACCAATAAACCTTATCCATTTAAATTTGCCGGAAGTATCAAATTTGGCTAAAAATGAGTTGTAATAAATACTGCCTATTGCAGTGTCATTACCTATATGTTTGTTCTCGCCTAATAATATACCTACACAGTAAATGTTTGCTGCACCATCATAAGCTATCCCATAGCTTGTAGCATAATCATATGCGTCAAAGAGTTTGGCCCATCTTAATTGGCCATTGCAGTCATAACTGCCAATTACGAATGAAGAATTAGAATAAATATTTGGTGAATTAGCGATGAAAGTATCAAGCTTTATTGAATTTATACCCGTTACCGCAGATATATACAAATTGTTATGAGCATCTGTGCACATATAGCTTACCTGCTCCTGGTAGGATTCATCAAATGGGGCATCGTCATCACTGCCTCCGCCTGTTACCCACTTATAATTTTGGGCCATCGCTGTGTTTATTATTGACAGTAGCAGCATAGAAAAAAGTAGAAATCTCTCTTTCATAAAAAGCTTTGTATATTAAAACTAATGAAAAAAGTAAGGTGAAGTGTATCCACTTCTACCTTACTTATTAAGACCGATATTTAAGTTAAAGGGTTGGATTAATGAACAACGCTTAGGTGGTCAATATGCACCGTTCTTCCGTTTTCTTCCATCCGAACGATATAGCTACCAGAACCTATGTTATTGATGGGTATTGCAATCGTACCAGTCTCGTTTTTCACAGACCTTGTTGTTATAATTCGTCCGGCCACATCATAGATCAAAATGTTACGGCTCACATCACTTGGATAGCCATAATTGTAATTTACATTGACAATATCGCCTGCAGGATTAGGATAAACCAGCATACCAGTAGCAGCTTTCTGCAATGTATTCATCGGTTCCGCGTTATTCCCGGCAATTCTCTCCGGCGACCAGGTACAAGGCGGTATAACATTGATTCGGAATGTATCATAGCATACTTGTCCCGATGGCATTGTAAATGTAGCTTCCACCAATACGCTGCTCGGTATTGGTACCCGTAGCGTTGTAAAATGTAATGTAACAATACTGCCGTATGAATAGGTAAACGGTTCCACAGGGCCTATATCTACGCCAATTGTGATCTTTGTAGTAGGCGGGATGCCTGAGTTAAAAGTAAGATTGAGTATATATCCCGCTGGAGTTGCTGGATCACAGGAAAGGCTTGCCGATTGTATTGCCGGGCATGTTCCTCCCGAACAATTCTGCGCGGTCACATTCATATTATCGGATGTCGCTGAACACAGGCCATTGCTAATTGCCAACTGATAAGCCGCGGTTGCATTGATGCCGAGTGGATTTACAGGGCTGTTCGTTCCCGTACCATCCGGGCTGCTGTTTTTCATCCATAGCCACGATGGGAATTTGCCGGGAGGCCCATGCAGGCTGTCTTTTATTGCCTGGTTGCATAGCAGGTAACATCCTGCCGGGAACCATGCCAGGTAACTTTCCGGCGAATAAGGAGCTGTAGTATCTGAATAATTTACACATCCAAACGTATCGGTACACCATACCCGGTACGGCCCACCTGCAAATACGGTATCTGCATAGCCAAACGTGCCATTGCTCCAGTTGTATTTGTAGCCCTTTATAGTGTCCACAGATAACCTCAATTCGTATTTGGGGCAACTTATGGCAGTAATTGTATTAAAGAGCGGTGCGGAAGGTTGCGGATGTACAACTACTGTATCAAATACTACCGGCCGCAGGCAGTTGTGAGTTGGGTCATCGGCGTGAAGCTCAAAGACATACGTACCCGGCGCCAATCCCGGCATATTCAGAATTTTTGCTGTATCCCCAGTTAAAATCGCACTGTCGAGAAACCATTGATAAGTGTAAGGCGGTGTAGGGAAATAAGATAAAGTCACCGTCTCTCCCGGGCAATAACTTTTCTTTCCATCTATCGTTAAGTCCGGCGGCGTCAGTACCGAAACGCCATGCATGGGCGTCTTATCCCAGCATCTTCGTTGGTCATATATAGTTGCAGTGTAAATCCCGCTAACTGCAACATAGTCAGTAGAGGCGATATTACCATCGGACCAGAAATAACTACTCGGATTAAGACTTGAAGCTGATTTCAAGATAGAAAGTGTATCGAGTAAACCCGGGCACACAGCTGAATCTCCCAAAATTTTATCAGCCCTGTCGTTATGATAAATTGTATCATATAGTTTATTAAAATCATAATTTCCATCAAGTTCGCAATCCCATAAATCCATTGCCTCATACAGAATAGTATATACGTCATAACCACGGCCAAATGTATCTTTACCAGGATCATAAGTATAAGATCGGGATACAGATTGCGAAAAACTTGCAGCACCGTCCCCAAACCACCAGAAATAATAATCAACCTGGAAACTGTCAGGCGCTGCTGTCATCGAGAAATTTATCGGCACCCCTTCACAGGAAGAAGTAGTAGATTGGTAAGGGGTCAACGCTGTACCGAACACAGGCACATTAATCGTCCTTGTATCAGTGCAGGTTTGATGTAAAGTGCCTGAATGGGCATAAACCGTTTCGGTCATGTAATAAGTGCCTGAATCCTTAAACCTTAGTTGCGGATTATTTGCGGTAGTATCCTTGTAAACGATACTATTTTTTGTCAGATGCCAATGGGTACTGTCTATCACCCAGGAAGGCAAATGCAACGATTGATCGGTAAATTGGATTCCCCGGTAAAAAGTATCGCATACATATTCCATTTCAAAATAGCTTACCAACTCTACGCTATCTATCATAGTCGTATCCGACCCGCACCCGCTTACTACCTGGTAAAGATCAATCTGGTAATACCCCGGACCGGAGTATGTAATTGTTGTAGTATCGCCATGCGGATTGCTTACTGTACCGTTCGGAGACGACCATACTATGCCCGATCCCGCACTTGTCGCTATGCCCGTAATCACATTGCAATTAGTGGTTAATGAAGCGGTAGGTTTATGAGGACAGACGCCTGCACACGAACCTATATTCCTGATATGTATAGTATCCGATGTGCTGGCACAAGCGGTACTGTCTGTGAAAACAATGTAGTAGGTGCCGGTGTCTGTAGCAACATAGGTTGTATCATATATTCCCGACGATTTTAGTGTACCGCTTTTATACCAGCTATAGAAATAATGGCTTTTCGCACCTACTGCCGATATGGTTGTGGTATGCAGCGTATCTTTTATCGTCGGTGTTCCGCAATAATTTAATGGGTTCCTGGTAGAAATTGCTACATGAGGATTTGTAACATAAAATGTAAAATCACCTGTGCCGAAAACCGAACAATATCCAGGTATCGTGCCGTATGGTGTCACATGTACGTCAAGCGCCGTTAACCCGGAACCTTTCGGTAAATTTATGGTATGATAGATGTAATTTGTAGTTGTCGTATCAACTGCGCCATCAGAAAATACCCAGACATAGTAAGAAGCCGAATCACCATAGCCGGTATCTGTAAAAAATCTATCAGTCACACCATTGCAGAGTGTTAGAAAATGTCCTGTCTGGATCGAATCTCCTACAAATGGAATAGCTCTTTCCCGCATATTTACAACTTCAGTAGCAGTATCAGTAATTCCACATTGTGTCACTATACATTGTACTGTATCGTAATGTGGAAGTGCGGTATTATCATCCGTCCACAATATTGTTGCATTCGATCCCTCGTAACCTGATACTATACTGCCATGTGTATCCGGATGGATGCTCCATTTTACATAAGCAAGCGTGCTATCGGGAACATTGTTATAGTAAACTTCCGAGCTTTCTTCGCAAACTGTCGAAGCGCCTGTTATTTCCGCATTTAAAACATACGGATTTATAGATTCAATCACAGGCGGAGAACTGACGCAATAAGGTGTATCTCTTAAGATGCGATAGACCTGTAGGTTTCCTGAGCCTACCCAACTCACAGTGATTGAGTCACCCGCAAGCGTATCCCGTGTTCCGTTCGTTACGGCCCATTGATAGGTGTAACCTGGCTTATCAGCATAAACGTTATATTGATAGGGTTGACCTGTGCAAACGGTCGTCTTACCGTTTAATGCGTCAATTGGCGGTACGGGACCACCCACTTGGATATTCACTGGGTTGGGAGTACAAAAGTTAGTTCCAGTAATCGATAAAGTATAGGGTCCTCCTTTAGTTAAAGTTGGCATCACAAAAGAAGTTCCGTGCCTTGTTACAATGGAACCATCCGGTTCGGTAAGTGTCCAGTTACCCGAAAATCCTCCACTTAATGTATAGGTGGGTGTAGAATAGCTGCAAATTATTGTTGGGCCGCTAATGGTCGGTGGGTTGGCAATGGTAACTGTAAAAGTGGTATCGCCCCCACAAAGCTTGAGGCTGTTTTTATACCAAACATGTATCTGATACGTACCAACGGTGTCAAATTGGACAGCTACTGTATTGCTGAAATGACCGCTTACAATTGCAGAAGGGTAATTGATCACGCCCCAATGGTATTGTGTACCCGGCCACAGCGGGATGGAGAATTGATAGGGCTTATGTACGCAAAGCACTTTCGGCCCAGTAACGGTCGGTCTGCTTTGAACGACGGGGACTTGCATTGTTGTCGTTCCGGGGCATAATGTGGCGCAACCTGTTTCTGATAAGCTTATCGTCCCAAACCCATTTGCACCGCCGCTGTCCCACCGTACTTCAATTGTAGGGCCGTATGGCAAAGTTGACAAAATGGTATTGCCGGCACTTACTGACCAATGATAGGTTGCCCCGGCGCATGGGTTTGGAGTGGAATAAACTGCTGTGTCGCCTTTACATTTTACACCAATGCATTGTATATCCGGCCCCTGGAGGGTGTTTACATAAATAATAGTGGTTGATGTATCTGTGCATCCGTACGCATTCGTCACAACAAGCCTTACAGTGTCGTGCACAAGGGCAACAGGAAAAGTATGCAGCGGATTTGGAACAGTCGAAGTAAACCCATCTCCGAATGTCCAGTAATAACTTGTAATAGATGACGTGGTATCTGCGGTTGCGAGACTTTTGAATTGTACTTTGCTGTTTAAGCAAACTGTATCCGTTAATAAATGAACCGAATTGGTATCTATTGCAAATGAGGAATGTGGTTTTGGCGTCATTAGAACGCAACCTGACGTTACTGCATAGCATCCTCCCGCAGAGGTGTCTGATAATGTTATCGTTCCGGCTGTGCCAGGTCCGGTCCAAAAAACTAAAACAGTTGGCTGGGTACTGTCCCCAATTATTATACCGCCTGATACGTTCCATTTATGCTTGTCCGTAGCGCCACCACCACTTGCTGAATAAGAAATATAACTGCTGTCACAAACGCGGGTACATGCCGAATCACTTAGAAATAATGGTGGAGCGGGATTCGTTTTAGTCGTATCGAACGACTCGCACGCTAAGATGGTCGTTGTAGTTATAAAGGGCTGAGGAGGCGGAGTAACAGTTACTACCTTAATAAAGGAATCTACTTTTTTCCCGCCGCCATACCTTA
>DATNFP010000112.1:0-23689 GCA_035606335.1 Flavipsychrobacter sp.
GCATATCAAATATCTTTCACGTTTTCCGTATAGATTTTGTTTGGAGAGTAACACCCCAGCCGCTTCCAGGTGAGTTAATGTCTAAGTATTTTGGAATTTTTGGTAGTGTTCACTTTGAGTTCTAACGAAGCCTGTAAGAGCTTTTAAAAATATAAATTGCAGCAATCATTAATTGTTTAATGATTGCTGCAATTTAGAATTAAAATTATATTGCCCGGTGTTCTAATTGATGTTTTCCCATTCCATACCAGTCTATCTTTCTTGAGTAATACATGATAATAGCTAGTATAATGAACAAACCGATACTGCCAAATAACAAGGCATAATCCTGCAGCTGTATCAGTATAAATATATAAGTATACAAAGCTCCCAATGCTACAGTAAATCCCAAAGTTATTTTTATTTGTCTAAATATGCCCCATACATATAATCCGATCAGCCCCACAGTAGCCGTGGATGCAATTAAGTATGCAATATTAAAACCTGTGTATTCAGAAATAGATAGCAGCAGGGTATAAAATATACTAAGCGCAAATCCAACCAGCAGGTATTGTAATGGATGAATTTGTTTCTTTTGAAATATCTCAAGGAAGAAGAATATAATGAAAGTGAGTGCAATGAAGAGGATAGCATATTTTACAGAACGATCGGTTTTAGCATAACTATCTGTAGGTTGTAGTAGCTTTACTCCGAATGCAGAACTATCAAGCTTATAATTTTCTTCTTTCCAGAATTGAGGGTAGTTGCGGGATACTTGCAGCACTTTCCATTTTGCTGTAAAGCCATTATTTGCTACTACCGGTGTTTGTGTTGGCAGGTAAGCACCATCAAATGCAGGATCTTTCCACGATGATTGTATCGTAACATCTGTTGTTTTACCCACTGGAGTAAAATACAAATAGGATGATCCTTTCAAGTGGATATTGATAGCAAATGAGGTAGCCTTTTGTGAATCAATAGATACAGGTACACTCAATCCTTCTTTCAATACATTATTTTCTGGTACTCCTGCTTCTAATTGCTGTGTAGTATTATTCCACATTAATGATACTTCATCTTCCAGCCCTCTGGCATCATTAATACCCAGCAGTAGATGCGCATCATTCCACAACATATTTTCAGGAGCTAATTGCAGTTTCTGTACTGGAAGAGGATGAAATTCTCCCGATAACACCAGGTCCGATTTATATAACGTTACATTATACAGACTTCGGTGTCTTTCTTCAGGCTTTAAATTCCCATCTATAGTTAATACATCAGGTAGGAAATAAGCATTCCTTATCACTTGTACTAATTTCCCCTGGTCATTGGTCTCTTCTGTTTTATAAGGTACCAATAGTATCGGACCTTTTATTGTTTGCTGCGAAGCCCATTTGTTGCTTACCTCTGATATTACTTCTTCTTGCCTGTTCTGCCGTTCCCTCACTAAACTAAAGAGAAAAGCTGTCGGTATGAGCATTATTAGTATTAAAAAACCGATAAGGAATCCTTTTATCAGGATCTTGTTTCGCTCCCAAAAGGTTGGGAATGTTTCTGTCATCATAATAGTTGATTTTATTTTTTTTAAAGTACTTTGTTTTTCAAAGTGAATAATGAAAAAAAATTTTAGCTCATATTCTTGATGATTTTTTCAAGTGCATCAAGGTGATTGCGGAATGCTTTTTCTCCTGTTATAGTAATGGCATATGTTGTATTTGTTTTACGTCCTATAAATCCTTTTTCCACCTTTATATAATTATTCTCTTCCAATGTTTTTAAATGTGATGCCAGGTTGCCATCTGTCACATTTATTAATGCCTTTAGATCATTAAAATTGACATTCTCATTTACCATCAATGCACTCATAATACCGATTCGTATGCGGCTATCAAATATTTTATTCAGTTGCTCTATCGGATTCTTCATCATCCTTGTACTATTGGCCTTTTTTTCTCATATTTATTCCACATTATAATACCGTACAAAATGTGCAATATGCCAAACCCTACAGCCCAAAAATATAATCCATAGCCCGGCAGGAATTGGTTGATACATCCTAATGTAACTTCTAATAATCCTAAGTAGCGGATATCGGATATAGTATATTTACTGCCGTTTATTAATGCCAGTCCATAAAACACGAGGCAGGCAGGTGCTATATATATTACATGCCCATAATACAGGAAACCTAATGAAAAAATACTCCCTGCAACAAGTGGTATCGCGATTTGTATAAACATTAGCTTGGAGGCAGTATTCCACACCGGTTGTCCCTCTTCTTTTGCTCTTCTTTGTGTGAAAAAATAGCCACCTGCAAGAGCAACTATAAAAACTATAATCGCCAATATCAGGAATCGCAACATCGTAGTAGCATACGTTTCATGTTGCTCTGGGGAAGGAAGAAGCTTATAAGTGTTATTCTGAGATGGTAATTGCAGTAACCAATTATATGCGACACCTGCACCGGCTAACGCTGTGCAACCTGCCCATATACCACTCCAGCCGCTAAGAGAAAGAAACCGTGCAGACCGATCCATAATGCTGCGTATTTCTTTCAGAGTTTCAAGTGAAGTGTCCTTGTTGTTTGGATACATAAAAAGCACTTTGAGATACAAAGTAAATGATTATTTACATGGAATCAAAATACTTAGATGTTAAAAATAAAAAGAGGAACTATAAGTCTGGTTAATAGTATGCGGCAAAGGAATAAAAATGATTTACTAAAGGCAGAAAACGAGATTCGAACCCTGGGACAACAACAATTTGAAGCAACCCTAAACATATATTTTCCCCAATATGCCTTGTTTTATATACTGTGCATGGACAATTGCTTGGTCTCTCTGTTAAATTCGATTACCTGAGGAGGTCCTTGCTTCATTGACACTGTTATTTTTGAAATATTTAAGAAAAACTCAAAAGCTTCTATAACCCGTACCTCTAATATATTTACTTTTTTTATAATGTTTTCTATCTCTATTTCCATTTCCAAAATTTGATTCCATTCTTTTAAAATGGGAATCATATCTGTGGACGATTGATTACCATGTAATTTATCTTTTGATATTAGGAATGATGCCGTTTTATCTGTTACTATTTTTTCGAATTCAAACAGTTCCATCCTGGCCTCAGCTAATTCTAAAAAGAGATCAGGTGTTTTTTCTATAATATCCATTTTAACTCTAAGTTTTATTGAAATTATAAATATTTTACAATTAAGTACTTCTTTTAATAAATATATGTGGAAGTGAGTAGAATAGCTATAAAAAATTTTATGTTTTATTTAAATCCTTACAGGCTAAGATTCAGAAGACAGCGGAAGACGAAGTTCGAGTTCACGACCCTCACTTTTCCGAGGTGATGGCCTTCTCATGCTTTTCGTGAACTACTTTCAGGATGTTTCGGAATTTTTGGTAATGTGCGTTTTAGGTTTTAATATTTATAAATAAAGGTTATTCACTAATTGTGAATAACTTGAATGAATTAAAGAATTTGTTTCAAAGTAAATTTACTTTGTTTAAAGAAGTGAAAATGGAGATAAAGACAGAAGCCTTTTTAGGAGATTGCAAAGAAGAACTTAAGAAAATTCCTGAGAATTCGATTGATCTTATTGTTACATCTCCCCCCTATGCTGATCAACGTAAAGGCACTTATGGGGGAATTCATCCGGATAAATATGTTGAATGGTTTCTGCCTATATCGAAAGAGCTATTTCGCGTCTTAAAACCTACAGGTACATTTATTCTAAATATTAAAGAAAAAGTTCTGGATGGTGAGCGTAGCACTTATGTTATGGAGTTGATTTTAGCCATGCGCAAACAAGGCTGGCTGTGGACGGAAGAATTTATATGGCATAAAAAAAATTGTTATCCGGGCAAATGGCCCAATAGGTTTAGAGATGCATGGGAACGACTTCTTCAATTCAATAAGGACAAGAAGTTTAACATGTATCAGGATGAAGTAATGGTTCCAATGGGAGATTGGGCAAAAACACGTTTAAAAAAATTAAGTAATACAGATAAAATCCGGGATAATTCAAAAGTCGGAAGTGGCTTTGGAAAGAATATTTCAAATTGGTTAGATAGAGATAAAGCTTATCCTACCAATGTTTTGCATTTAGCAACTGAATGTAGTAATAAAAATCACAGTGCAGCTTTCCCTGAAGAATTACCAGAGTGGTTTATTAATTTATTTACCAAAGAAAAGGACACAGTATTAGACCCGTTCATGGGATCAGGCACAACATTGTTTGTCGCAAAAAGAATGAAACGAAATTCAATTGGAATTGAAATTATGCCTGAATATTACAAAATGGTCAATAAAGAGATTCGACCTGTAGAACTCTATTTGCTCGAACCCAACATAAAATATGGAAAAACTAAATCTAAGCGACGTATTGATGTACGTTGAACAAAATATTAATACATTTCATCAAAAGAGAATTGCGGGTTTAAGCAATCTTAAGTTAAATACTGTCCTTAGCAAGAAAAATCCATATCTTTTTAAAGCAAAATATATTTTAACGGCTCAGGATATTATTAAAAGCCTAACTGATGCATACATTTCTTCACAGGAAGAAACAATATTTGGGGATTGGCTTGAAGGATTAGCAATATTTATTAATGAAAAAGTGTATAAAGGAAGAAAATCGGGCATTACTGGAATTGATTTAGAGTTTGACAAAGATGGGGTTAGACATATTGTTACTATAAAATCGGGACCTAATTGGGGTAATAGTAGTCAAATAGGGAAAATGACAACTGATTTTAAAACTGCAAAAAAAACAATTAGAACAAGCAACTCCCAAATTAATGTTATTGCAGTAAACGGTTGTTGTTATGGCAGAGATAATAACTCTGACAAAGGAGACTATTTCAAGTATTGTGGTCAGAAATTTTGGGAATTTATATCTGGGGATTCGGAACTATATACGAAAATAATTGAGCCATTGGGATATAGAGCCAAAGAGCAAAATGATGAATTTATGGTGTCCTATGCGCAAATGATAAATAAATTTACAAAAGAATTCACAGCTACATTCTGCAACAATGACGGGGAAATTGACTGGGAGAAGCTTGTTAAGTTCAATTCTGGGATCGTGTTAAAAAATTAAGAGCGGAAGACGAGGTTCGAACTCGCGACCCTCACCTTGGGAAGGTGATGCTCTACCAGCTGAGCTACTTCCGCTTTTATTCCTGATCCACAAATATAGAAAAGTGCTTGTAAATGGTAAATATCCACATAGTAACATTTTTACTATCAGATTGCATTTTTTACATTTTTACTACATCTTTTTAATTAATTTTGCAGCCATTATGCCTGCTGCAAAATACGAAAATAGTCCCGCCTGGCTGCTGCTGGAAGACGGGACTTTATTTAAGGGAAAATCCTTCGGCGCCAAAGGTACTACCGGCGGTGAGATTTGCTTTAATACCGGGATGACTGGTTACCAGGAAGTGTTTACTGATCCTTCATACACGGGTCAGGTACTCATTATGAACAGTGCCTACATTGGCAATTATGGTGTGAAGGATGAGGATGTTGAATCGGATTCTGTGAAAATAAAGGGCCTGATTGCTAAGAACATATCGCATCGCTACAGCCGTATGACGGCTAATGACGGGCTTGAAGATTATCTCCTTAAAAACAATATTGTATCTATTTACGATGTAGATACACGAGCATTAGTACAGCATATACGCAGCAAAGGTGCAATGAATTGTGTGATCTCGACAGAGATCAGCCATGAAGCTGGCCTAAAGGCTGAATTAGCCAAAGTGCCAAATATGGATGGTCTTGAACTGTCTTCCGAAATTTCTACCAAAGAGCCATATACGGTCGGGTCTCCAAATGCTCCATATCGTGTCGCTGTTTTGGATTATGGAGTTAAGATAAATATTTTACAGAACCTTGCAGAGCGTAATGCTTTCTTAAAGATATTTCCGGCAAAAACTGATTTAGCTACTCTGGAAGAGTTTAAGCCGCATGGCTATTTTATTTCAAATGGCCCTGGTGATCCGGGTTCTATGGATTATGCGGTGAAAACTGTAAAAGATATATTAACAACAAATAAACCATTCTTTGGTATATGCCTGGGTCATCAGCTATTAGCGCGTGCTAACGACATCCCTACATTTAAAATGCATCATGGTCACCGCGGATTAAACCATCCGGTAAAAAATTTGATAACTGGCAGGGCAGAGATCACTACTCAAAATCATGGTTTTGGCGTAGACCCGGAAGCTGTAAAGAATAATGATAATATTGAAATAACACATGTAAATCTCAATGATGGCTCAATAGAAGGTATCAGGATGAAGAATAAGCAGGCTTTTTCAGTACAATACCACCCCGAAGCAACTCCCGGCCCTCATGATTCCCGTTATCTGTTCGACCAGTTTATAAAGATGATTGAGGAAAATGTAAATGTGCCCGAGAAAGTAAATTTTGCAGTCGAATAAGTAGTGATTGTATTATTTTGTGGTCTTTCACAGAAACAATTAAATGAAACAGGAAAAGATACTAATAATTGGTGCATGTGGTCAAATCGGTGTAGAGCTTACTCTTGCATTGCGCAAAGTTTATGGTAATGACAATGTAGTAGCTACAGATATTCGTGAGGAGCATCCTTTATTAAAAGGTACAGGTCCCTATACAGTGCTGAATGCAATGGATGCCACTGCAACTCACGATTTGGTAAAGAAAGAAAGTATAACACAGATATATTTATTAGCTGCGTTGCTTTCTGCAACAGGTGAAAAAGATCCGAATCGTGCCTGGGATATCAATATGAAGAGTCTTTTGCAGGTTCTAGATTTGGGAGTACAGGAGAAACTTACTAAAATATATTGGCCAAGTTCTATTGCTGTTTTTGGTCCAACTACACCACGCCAGCACACACCACAACAAACAATTATAGAACCACGAACGGTTTACGGTGTAAGTAAGTATGCGGGTGAGCTTTGGTGCCAGTATTATAATCAGCGGTGGGGATTGGATGTACGCAGTCTGCGCTATCCAGGCCTTATTAGCTGGAAGTCAGAACCGGGTGGGGGAACGACGGATTATGCGGTAGAAATATATCATGAGGCACTAAAGAATGAGCAGTACACATGCTTTCTTTCAGAAGATACTTATCTGCCCATGATGTATATGGACGATGCAATTCGTGGTACTATCGAATTAATGGAAGCATCCGCTGATAAGGTAAAGACACGCATGGCATACAACATTTCTGCAATGAGCTTTTCTCCAAAAGAAATTGCTGAAGCAATAAGGCTCCATATCCCTGATTTTAAAATTTCATACGCTCCTGATTTCCGTCAGCAAATTGCAAATGGCTGGCCACAAAGCATAGATGATAGCGCAGCACGCAACGATTGGGGATGGCGAAATGAATTCGATCTCAACAAAATGACCGATGAAATGTTGATGCACTTGAAACAAAAGGAACAAGTGGCATAACTTTTATTCGGTACAATGATATTATTTCATCCATGTCCTTTGCAAAGGTTTGTGAATTCAATCTCGTGAAACTATGAAACAAAAGATCAATTTAAGACCCAAAATAATGAGCAGAAAGCAACGGAAAACTATGGTATATGCTCTGTTGGGTGCTGTTCTTGTTGCTCTTGTACCATATATCTTGTCTCATTTAGCATAAAAAATTGCGTAAAGCATTTGGATTATAGTGAGCATTAGCTCACTTTTTCTTTTTATAGATACTTTTGTTGTAAATGCAGAGTTTATGGCTAAACTCAAATTGGTCGTGTTAACTGGTGCCGGAATAAGCGCTGAAAGCGGATTAAGAACGTTCAGGGATAGTGATGGATTATGGGAGGGCTATAATGTGGAAGATGTGGCAACACCGGGGGCATGGCGTAGAGACCCTCAATTAGTATTGGATTTTTACAATCAGCGAAGAAAAAATGTACTCGAAGCCCAACCCAATTCTGCACACAAGGGCTTGGCTGATCTTCAGGAACATTACGATGTGCATATTATCACACAAAATATAGACGATCTGCACGAGCGGGCAGGTTCTACTAACGTTTTGCATCTGCATGGTGAGATATTAAAAATGCGGAGTATACAAAATGAATATAAATTGTATGAGATCACAGATGATATAAAATTAGGTGACTTGGCTGATGACGGTTCTCAATTCCGTCCTCATGTAGTATGGTTTGAGGAGCCTGTCCCGATGATGGAAGCTGCGATACCTGTTATGTATAGTGCAGATATATTTGTCTTGATTGGAACATCGCTTGTTGTTTATCCGGCTGCGGGATTAATGGATTATATAAGGCATGAGATCAAAAAATATATTATTGATATGCGTATCCCTTCGGTAAATAGATTTAGAAATGTAATACCTATCGAAAAACCGGCTACCGAAGGTATAGTTGAGCTAAAGCGATTGCTGCTTGGATAATACGAACTGCACTCTTGAAAATTGCAATCCCAATACATACATCATAGCCGGCATTAGATGGTGCATGAGCCTGTCTTGTGAGGTATTTAAATGCCAAGCCACGTCATAAGGCGTAAACACATAGATCATAAAATATGCACCCATACACACAAGCAACATTACAAATTCCTTGTTGGGCAGTTTTCTTTCCACGATGCAAAAGATAATATAAACCATCAGCCCGATCTTCACGACGGGAAATAATGTATTCAGATTTACAACTAATTTGTCATAGATCATCTTATAACGCCCTGCCTGAAATAATTTTAAATAAGGAGAAGCAGCCTGATTGCTTATTAAGTCATTAGCGGGAGCATAGGCCACTTTAAAAAATGTGATTATTAGTAGAGGTACAATTATTCCTGCTAAAAAATATTTGAAGTTATGCTTTGAAAATATAGTGCGTGCATGGAACAGTACAAAAATAACAGATAGTATTGAGCCTTCGTTCTTTGTCCACATGCAGCATCCTAAAAAAGCTGCACATAGTACGATTAACTTTTTATTTTCTTTGTAATGTTGCATGCAGATAATTGCGCATAAAAAGAAAAATGCGAGTAAAGTATCTGCATATTGCGATACGCCTTGTTTCAGGAAATAATCATCTGTAGCAAACAGTATTAAAATAAGAGCTGCAATAACTATATTCTTTTTAAACAACTCTGTGTATATCAATAACGGTGTACACAGGGTTATCAGAAAGCTGAATGCAAAAGGAATAAGAACTGTATAATGGTCATGAAACAACCGGAAGAAAAAACCTAAAAATGCAGGCAGGCAATATGGATAGTCAGGATGTCCGAAATGAGTATATAGGAAAAGTTTTTTCCAGCTGTATTGGTGCGCCAGCATCTCGGCATGATAATTCCATATTGCGTAAGCATCATACCCTCCATGTTTTTCCGCGAAATAATAGGTTCTGTTAGTGATAAGGAAAACGCCGATAACCATAATAGCCCAATACCATCCTTCATGTACGGACTTTTCCTGCGCAATATTGCTAAGACCTTTTTTCATCCAGACATATAATTGCCGGATGCAAAAAGCTGTGAGTAATACTGTAACAACAAAATTTAAATGAATAACAAGAGATAAGAAATATAAAAAGCTGATGCAACTTGCAGAAAGCCCTAAAAATAATATTTGACGGCTGTCATTTCTCATTATCAATTACTGCTTGTTAGTAGATAATTATTTTGTCCGTCACTATTTTTCCAAAGCAGCTTCCTGTTGGTAGGTATTGTATCTTTCAGACTGGCATCTTGTATGGTCAGCACAGTATCATAAACGTTGTTCTCGTATTTTAATGAAACAAAACGTGGAGCTAACACATATCTGCTCCAGAAATAAACATCTCCCTTTGGATTTATTATTTTGAGAGAAATATTAGAATTAACAGGAAGTATGCTATCAAGCTTGTGAAGCGTCACTCCCATCTTATCTATATCGTCCTGCTGCTGGTGGATTTTTGCTCCATGCAGCAGCACTGCAATGATCACAGCTGAAAAAAGCAGGATGTATATAATGATACCTTTCATTCGGTGCAAAAGATAAACATTAAAAAGAGTTTTTTATTGCTCCAGGCTAAAGAGGCTATCTACAAATTCTGCCTTATTAAAGATCTGCAGGTCTTCCATTTTTTCGCCTACGCCTATATATTTCACAGGTATTTTAAATTGGTTGGCAATAGCTAATACTACACCACCTTTGGCAGTTCCATCCAATTTAGTAATGGCCATAGCTGTTACATCAGTAGCTGCCGTAAAATGTTTGGCTTGCTCAAGCGCATTTTGTCCCGTGCTGCCATCAAGCACCAGCAGTACTTCATGTGGTGCATCGGATATTTTTTTGCTTATTACTCTGCGTATTTTGCTCAGCTCATCCATCAGATGCGCCTTATTATGCAACCGGCCTGCGGTATCAATAATCACTACGTCGGCATCTCTGGCAATGCCACTTTGCACAGCATCGAATGCTACTGAGCTTGGGTCGCTGCCCATTTCTTTTTTTACTATTGGCACACCTACTCGCTCACTCCAAATTGTTAATTGGTCAACAGCCGCAGCTCGGAATGTGTCTGCGGCTCCTAAAAGCACACTCTTGCCATTTTTCTTATAGTTATATGCCAGTTTGCCTATTGTAGTTGTTTTCCCGACTCCATTTACGCCCACTACCAATACTACGTATGGTTTTTTACCCGCGGGTATATCAAAGGTTTCAAATTCGTTTGTCGGGGATGAAGTAAGTATCCCCATTATTTCTTCCTGCAATATACTATTCAGCTCAGAAGTGCCGAGGAATTTATCTTTTGCTACGCGTGCTTCTATATGGTTGATAATTGTGACGGTTGTGTCAATACCTACATCGGCACCCACCAGGGCTTCTTCAAGCTGGTCCAGTACCTCTTCGTCTACTTTATCCTTTCCGGCTATAGCTTTTGTGATCTTTGAAAAAAAACCTTGTTTCGTTTTTTTTAGCCCTTCGTCAAGCGCCTCCTTTTGTTCCTGTTGTTCTTTATTTCTTTTAAAAAGTTTATCGAAAAGACCCATAATAAATGATCGTACAGATTGAAAATTATTCGGGGCGAAGTTAAAGATTATATATTTATAGCTAGTTATCTGATTTTGTTGAATTTAGAAAATTATAATGCTTGATTATTTTAATTTGTGCTTAAAAAATCCCCGGATTCCTATTAGATTAGCCGTTATTGTATTACTATTGTACAGATAAAGAAAAAGCCGGTAGATACCGGCCTTCGAAATCTAGAATTGATTACCCATTACAACTCTTTTATTGTATAAATATATACCGTGTAGCAGCGATATATACTAGCAAATTGTTTTTTCTATTTACATAGACGGTGTTTCTTACAAAATAGTTGGGTTGCTTTTATTTACAGGAATTTATTTGATTTGCTTTTGCTCACATTTCCCTTAATTTTGCCCGCGTTATCATTTTTTAATAAATAGTCTTATTTATTGTTTAATAATTTATTTCATGGGCGTTTTAGTAAATAAAAATTCAAAAATAATAGTACAAGGCTTCACGGGCACGGAAGGTACATTTCATGCCAGCCAGATGATTGAATATGGTACAAATGTGGTAGGTGGCGTAACTCCTTCAAAAGGGGGGACACAACATCTTGATCGCCCTGTGTTTAATACTGTCAAGGATGCAGTAAATGATACTGGTGCTGATGTTTCAATAATATTTGTACCGCCAGCTTTTGCTGCTGATGCAATCATGGAAGCAGCTGATGCAGGTATCAAGGTTATTATTTGCATTACTGAGGGTCTTCCTGTACAGGATATGGTGAAAGCCCGTGAATATATAAAAGGTACAGGCAGCCGATTGATTGGTCCTAACTGTCCCGGCGTTATTACGGCGGGTGAGGCTAAAGTTGGTATTATGCCTGGTTTTGTTTTTAAGCCCGGTCGTATAGGTGTTGTTTCCAAATCCGGAACGCTCACTTACGAAGCCGCTGATCAGGTGGTAAAAGCCGGTCTCGGTATTTCTACGGCAATAGGCATAGGTGGTGACCCGATCATTGGTACTACTACCAAAGAAGCTGTAGAGCTTTTAATGAACGACCCTGAAACTGATGGTATCATAATGATTGGCGAAATTGGTGGAACTATGGAAGCCGAAGCCGCTAATTGGTTAAAGAATAATATGAATAAACCTGTGGTTGGGTTCATCGCAGGCCAGACAGCCCCTCCCGGTCGTCGTATGGGGCATGCTGGTGCCATCATCGGTGGCGCAGATGATACTGCAGCCGCTAAAATGAAAATCATGCGTGAATGTGGTATTCATGTCGTAGACAGCCCTGCTAATATTGGTATTACTATGGCAAAAGTTCTTAAGAAAGAATCAGTAGCTTAATTAATTTCTCTATATAAAATTAAAGCCGTCTGTTTTTACAGACGGCTTTTTATATTTTCTGATTTATTCAAGGTTCATTATCGGCTATTACCGATGTTTGCACTATTATCTACGCTATCTTTATTTACATATCCTGTATTGCTGCCTTTGCCTTCACCCTTTTTTGCAGGCTTGTTATAATCTGTTTCAGTTCCAATATCATTTTGCATTTTAGTTCTTGGTGTAGCGCTGCCATTTACTATTTCACGGTTATTATTTTTTTTGCCCGCAGTAGTGGTATTGCTACTTCCATTTGCCGAATTGCTGGTATCAGCACGGCTCATAGTAGTATCGGCCGGGCTCGTGGTAGACGAAGAATTCATGGTATCCGTCGTAGCTGTTGAATCGGTATTGGTAGAATTATTATTGTTTCCATTACTACACGACACGAAAAATAATCCTAACACAAGTATCAGGCTCGAAAATTTTATTGTTTTCATGGTTGAATATTTTTTGTTAATTTATTTATAAAACATCATGCCGCCTTTTTAATATGATGTCCGTTTATAGTTATTTTTTCACGCTATCGTAGCCTGTATTATGCACATTATTTGCCTTGGTGCCGGTGTCATTTACATTCGTTCTATTGCTGTCTTTATCTCTGGCCGGATCGTTGGCTCCATAAGTCGCAGGTGGAGAGCCTTTAGTATTTGTTGAGTCTATGGGAGTGCTGCTGCCATTATTAGAAGCATGATTTGCGGTACATGAAATAAATGTCCCGATCAGAATAGCAAGAAAACTGAGCTTTAATAATTTCATAAACTACTTTTTTAAGTAATAGATAAAATATTATGCCCGCGACTATATATATTTTATAAATTATTTAACTAATGCATCTATATCCGGATCTCCTTCCAGGTTATCCATTTGTCGCATTATTTGTGGGTACCGCCATCTTACCCATCCGCAAGCGGGCTTTACTGTAAATCTTTTAGGGTTAGGCAGACAAGCGATGATCATTGCTGCTTGAGCTCTGGTAAGGTCTTTTGCGTGTTTGCCAAAATATCTTTTAGATGCAGCCTCTATTCCGTATACCCCGGGGCCCATTTCTATCACATTCAGGTATACTTCAAGTATTCTTTTTTTGCCCCATATTTTCTCTATTAGCTCAGTAAAGTAAAATTCCGGTACTTTTCTTATGTATCTCGATACTCCCTCGCCTTGCCATAAAAAAACATTTTTTGCTGTTTGCTGGCTGATGGTGCTTGCTCCTGCTCCTCTTATGCGATGCTTTCTTCCTGTCTTGCCATTAATGCTTTTTTCTATTGCTTTCCAGTCAAATCCTCCATGTTCGGGAAACAGTTGGTCTTCACTTGCGATGGCTGCCAGTTTCACATTGGGTGATATTTCGTTCCAACTCACATAGTCTCTGTTCAGGCCATATCCTTCTATTAAGGATACTGTTTGTGTTATGGTAATAGGTGGGAGCACCCATTTGCAAATGATCAGATACAGCAAAGACGAAACGAATAAGAATAATATAATGCGAAATATACTTCGCCAGAATCCTCTTTTTTTGCTCTTTTTATTTGCCATCGGGACAGAAAGATAAAATGATTAATGAAATAGCTTTGATAATTATTTATAGCTTTCTTTAAAGCGGATACACACTGTCCCTTTGTTGCGCTCTTTTTTTATAATTAGCTCACAGATTGGTTTGATAAAGTATAGATGATATTCCATATCCTCACAACCTTTGCCCGTTATCACGCTTTGATATTTTATCAATTGTTTTTTTATAAATGCTTCTTTATTAGCTGCACTTGCCGTCTCTTTGTTTGCCGGGACTTGCTTGTAGCATTTTGAATCACCTCCATTCTCCACAAACTTCTTAGTCACTCTGAATTCAGGAAAGAAAACTGATCTTTCTTTTAGCTTGCCGCTCGCGTCATATTTATATGATTCAATGTGCACCACGTCTTTCCTGTTATCATTCAGTCGCACTTCCTTGTATTTTACATTTCTTTTATCATAGTAGTCGGTTGTATAAAA
Organism: Flavipsychrobacter sp.; assembly: GCA_035606335.1. Lineage (GTDB taxonomy): Bacteria > Bacteroidota > Bacteroidia > Chitinophagales > Chitinophagaceae > DATNFP01. The sequence goes on from DATNFP010000112.1 coordinate 14,363, forward strand.
TTCCACTCTTCCGTTGAAGTATGAACATTCAGTTACAGTGCTTTCTCCGTCTTTTGTTTTGTCGTATTCGTATGTCTTTGTTATGTTGGTATTCTTGTGCTCATCTACCACACTGTAAGAGCTAAGCCTGTTTTTGGTATCATATTTCCATGTGCTTACATGTTGCAGCACATCATTCCTGTATTCTTCCTTTTTATTTATCTGCTTGTTCTTGCCAAAGTAATTAACTGTTTTATGGTCTACCTTATCATATAGTGAATGATCCTGGCTCATTGTTATTGAGCTGTCGGGAGATATAAATACTTGTGTGCTGTCAGAAAGCCATATTCTGAAACTGTCTTTGTAGCTGATGTTGTAATTATATTCTCTGTAGAGTGTAGTTGCCTTATAGGTATGCCATCCGGTATTAAAGGTGGGTTGTCCATATCCCTCAATGACAAATAACAGAAGTATAGCTAAAAGCAAACATTTCTTCATCAATAAGTTATTCCGAGTTTAATATTAAAGGTGCAAAAAATATTTTTTTATTAATAATTGGCACATGTTTTTAGTTTCATGTTAAACTTGCCTTATGAATAAAGATAGCTCAAAACAGGACGATATAGTAAGGGAGCAATTAATTAAGCTGCTGCAGGGGGAGCAGGCTCATGCGTCTTTCGATAATGCAATAAATGGACTGCATGAAAAATTAAGAGGTGTTGTACCTGAAAATTTGCCCTATAGTATCTGGCAGATCGTGGAGCATATACGCATTACACAATGGGATATTCTTGAGTTTTCAAGGAACGCAAATCATCGATCTCCTAAATGGCCTGAAAGTTATTGGCCAAAAGAAAAAGATCCAAAGGATAATGCACAATGGGAAAAAACTATAAAACAAATTAAAGAGGACCAGGATGAATTTGTGGAATTATTGAAAGATGAGGGCAGTGATTTATATAAGCCGTTCCCTTGGGGTGATGGACAGAATCTGTTACGGGAAGCAATGCTAATTGCCGATCATAATAGCTATCATACTGGTGAGATTATTGTTATCAGAAGGCTTTTGAAGAACTGGAAATAATTAGCAGCAGTTTTAGTATATGCTGCCATTTGTAGCGACAACAATTCTTGTGCTTGTCATGCTTTTTATAAAAGAGATAATTCTTAACCAGCAAAGTATTTGATAATCAGCGAAGGGGTGATCTTTGCTGCCATCTCTTTCTTTTCTTAGTTTTTGCACCTGGGAGCCGCAAAACTCAAGCATTCTTTCGCCTGTTTGTTGTTGGTTGTTTGCGGCAAGAAACATTTCCTGAAACTCGCGAATGATGTTATCAAAAAATTCGTCTGCTTTTATAAATGCTTCTGCAGTGTTGGGTACTTTCTTCACCTGCCACTGCCTGTGTGAAAATTTTTCTATCCAGTTGCGTAGACTATTACGGATTACAGCCCCACGCTCTACCAACGACTGAACCTGCTTTTCAGTCAGCTCCAGTTCGCCATTCGATAACTTCAGAAAATACTTGTCGTCCCGTTCTGTAATTTCCATTACTTAGTATTAACAGCAATTAATTGTCAATTTTACGGCGATAACAAATTTCAATTACTTGATTGCTATGTTATTAACATATACGTTAACATAATAGGCCTGTTACGCTGCCCTGATGACATCGCTGCAAATAGCACAGGATACTGATAAATAATAAAATATAATTCTACGTAACAATAAGGAAAATCAGGAATTATCAGTTAGTAGAGATCAGGTAAATTTATTGTTCGTCAAGAATTTTTTTCTTTTGTATGGCAAATTCTTCCTCTGTTAATATACCTTCCTTTTTAAGCTCATTTAGCTTGATCAAATGATCTAATGCATCTTTTTTAGATGCATTGTCGAGTAGTTTTTCTTTGTATTCCTCATCTTTCAATCTGGGAGAGGCTAAGACGATAATAAAACCTAATACACTTAAAAAAAATGTAGCTATTACTGCATATACACCACCTATTCTTCTATCTTTTCCAATAAAAGCTGCCGCTATAGAAAGTAGAAACGATAGCACGATACCGATCCTTATCGAGGGGGTGTCAATAACGAGAAATGTGAAAAAATCTAGAAAAGAGATAATTATTAAAGTAATTATTATAGCGTCTTTTTTACGCTCGTTTATAGTCGACATATATCTTAAGGTTGTAAATAGTTTAGCTATCAGTAAATATACAACAGTGCAAAATAAAAAAAGAAGAAACATTTTTTATGAGCCACTAACTTTTGATATCAATTTGCATCATCAGGATTATTTTCATCTGTGTGGTCATCTTTTTTGGCCTTGTATTCCATTTTACCAAATTTATATGAAATGCTTAATCCAAATGAACGATAGGGTAGTTTTCTGTCGGTTACATAATAAAAATTAACTCCCGAAACATTTGTTGGCTGGTTCACGTATTTGTTAAATGGATCGGTAGTAGTAAATGCGATGCTTGCTTTTTTCTTAAATAAATATTTCCTAGCTGCAAAGTTGTAGGTGGTGAATGAAGGGAATGTTCCTTGTATCTCATGGCGCACCGAATTAAAGTTGCCAAAAAATTCAAAGGCGATATCATTACCTAATTGATAAGTCGCGTTTATATTCGATCTGTAATTAAAGCTGTTTGAAGTTCCTTCTGCGGGTATATTGCTCACAATATATTTATCAAACCCATTAAAATTGCCACGAATTTCAAGCTGTTGCGTTATTGGAATATTAACGTAAATATTTAATCCTGCCAGTTGTTGTGAGCCAACATTTACATCTGTGGTTACCGCTACATTTTTATATACGGAATCTCCTGCCGCCAGGGACGTATAATATTGCACATAGGTTTGTATATCATCCACATTGTAGCGGTAATATCCTGTCACAAGAATAGAACCACCCTTGGTGAAAGTTTTAAAATATGATAGCTCTACACTATGTCCTATCTCAGGTTTTAGTAATGGGTTTCCCGCGCTTAGGTTTGTAGGATCTGTTGCATTGATAAATGGATTCAGTTCTCGGTATCGTGGTCGTTCCAGTCTTCTTGTATAGCTTAGTTTCAGAGTTTGGTTGTTGGCAAAAGTTCGCACAAGGGTTGCTGTAGGCACCACTGTATTATAGGAAGGGATAACGCCCGCTTCAATACCCGAATTATCAGCCTTTGTATCTGTTACCTCATCTCTTAAGCCTACTTTTAGCTTATAGTCTTTAGAGATATTGTATGTTGCAGAAACATAACCTGCATATACATTTTGATTATAATTAAAATTATCAATTTGCGAAACATCCATATTATATACATCTGCTAATGCATCCAACGCATAGTAGTCGGCATAGCTTTTTATATTACTGAACGAACCTTTCGCCCCCATATCAATGCTTACTTTTTTATTTATTGGTTGCGAATAATCTATTATCAGGTATGTCTCTCGGTCCTTCGCATTATTGTTGCCTTTTGCTCCGGAAAATAATGAGTCACTCGAAGTGTAAAATTGTTGTTGATCAAAAAATGTAGTATGGTTTGCGTTGTTTTGTTGATAAGAAATATCCAGCTCCTGTCCCTCTGTGTTAAAAGTTTTTTTATAATCTACATTCCAGTCCAGGCTTCGGAAAGTGAAATTATTATTAGAGGTTCTTAATGTACTAATGTCATTTAATATCCCTGTTGAGTTAGGAGCATAAATTATTTCTTGTTGATTGGTAGGGCCATTTGTTTTATAACCAAATTCGTTTTCGCTGATAGAAACAGTTATGTCATCCTTTTTTGTAATGTTCCATTCGGCCCCTATTTGTGCTCTGTAGCCTGTTCTTTGGGTAGTGCCCTGTCCGTTTTGTATTAAGCCTGTTTTATTACCGGAGCTATCGGTAGCTATTCTATTCAGGCTACTGGGGGTAGTGCTTGGCAGCATTGCATTACCACTTAGTGACGCATTTAGGCTAAATGCGCCCTTTCGCGCATTTATATTGGCTGATCCATTTTCAAGCCTAGTTCCGCCAGATAATGTTACATTGCCATTTATCCCATGCGATTTATTATCTTTTAGCACTATGTTGATGATGCCTGCTGTCCCTTCTGCATCATATTTTGCTCCCGGGCTGGTTATCACCTCTATGCTTTTTATTTGGCTGGCAGGGATGGCTTGCAGCGCATCTGCCAGGTCATTATCAAACATTGCCGAAGGCTTACCGTTGATAAATATCCGCACATTGGAATTGCCCAGTAATTCCACATTACCATCCACATCTACAGAAACTTGTGGAACTTTTTTTAAAACGTCTGTTGCTGTACCTCCCTGGCTGGTAATATCTTTCTCTACATTAAATACCAGTTTGTCAATATGGTTCTCCATATAGCTGCGTTGCCCTGTTACAGTTACACCTTGCAGCGATTTAGAATTATCAGAAAGAAATATTTCTCCGATATCTGCATTTTTTTTCCGGTTAGTCAATACTACATTGTTTATAGTTTTGGATTGATAACTGATAAAATCAATCTTTACACTATATACATCAGGTTTAAGATCATTGATCTGAAAAGCACCTTTACTATCTGTTATCATCCCGTTCACAGGTTTACTATCTCCCTTTTTAAAGACTGAAACAGTTGCATATTCTATTGGTTGCTCTGATGTTGAATCAATAACAATACCTGTTATTTTGCACGTACTGATTGTTTTGGGATCTTCTTGTGAAAAGCAGTGGATGTGGATTGCTACTAATAATACTGCGGAAATAATATACCTCATCTCGGAAACCTGATAATTTATCAGGCGTGAAACTAATGCCTGATTTTGTAGAAATTTTGAAACTACCTAAAATTCACTGGTTAATTAATAATTAAATAATCTAATAAGAAAAATGCATAAGAAAGAAGCTACAGCGGAACTGTAGCTTCTAGAAAAAACAACAGAGGATATATGGAGAGGAATAAAAAATTTAATCTACAGTACCGCGTCTGATAAATCCTAGCAATAAGGAAATAATAGCTAAAACCAGTAAAATATGAATAAGACTACCGGCGTTCCATACAAATGCACCTAATACCCAGCCTATTATCAGTATTACTGCGATTATATACAATAGAGATCTCATAATTAATACATTTTTGATTCAGCTTATTCGTTCAAAAGACCATGCCAACTATTGTTAGCCTATAAGATTTATTTGCCATTAATAACCATATAGCTGAAGACAAGTAATAATGTAACTGTTATCAGCGCTACAATTATCCCTTCAATATCATAATCTGTGGGAATAATCTTATCAAATTCTTTGAGTATAGCTTTCCTGTCTCTCATGACTATATGTTTGGTAAGACACATAAAAACCGCGCCAATACCCTGATATTTCAAAAACTGCATGGATCTTAAATGATTTGTTAACCGATATTAAACGCTTAGTTAATCATATTTTAAAAATTGTTTACAATACCGTTGCCGTCCATCTTTGTGACATAAAAAGAAATTTTCATCCAATGAAAAGCAAAAAAGATAAAAACAAAGTAAAAGTTATAGTTATAAGCATATCAGCAATCATTGCTATGGTGCCAGTATGCCTTACTATCATTGATCATGTAATAGGCTAATAATTCCTTTCCTTATTTTTTCATTGTGGAGTCTGCAGGCGGGGCGTTATCTGGCCCATTGGTAGAGCTGGGGGTATCAGTTTTAAATGTATCAGGTTTTTGTTTGGCAATTGTGGTAGTATCTGCAACAAACTTATCTTGCGAATCTCCTCGTGTGTGATTAATATTTTTACAAGCTGCAAATAATAACACACCTGTCCACAGCGCAACTATTTTAATAATCTTCATGGTTTTGCTTTTATCTGGTATTCGATAAAACATTGTGCCTGTATTGTTTTATCATTATACACTATTAGCATAACCATTATACATTTCTGTTATAATGATAAAAAACCGATTTTTTTGTTGGGGGTATTTATCCAATATTTATATAGTAAAGGCTATAATGATTTACCCTTTATGAAATTTATTAATGACAAAAATTAGAAGCTGAGGCGAAAATGGGGCATGATTGGGCAATAGTTGTGGTAATTGTTACTGGCAGGCATGCGATGAAACAATTGCCTGTAAAGGATTGTATCCGTTGTAAAGCTGAATTTTACCCCAAAGTCATTTATTTTAAAAAATTGGGGAAACAAGACTAATGAAGTAGCCTTCGTGCTTCAAAAAATTTCTTTGAGAGGATAAATTCTTATTTTTCAGGCTGATAAATCAAATAAAGCAATAGATAAGATATGAATTTGGTGTACATAGCTATTGGTGATAACATCAATATGCGCCTTCAGGCTGCATTTTCTATATACTCTTTTCTCACAAATGCACCGGGCATTAATAGCATAAACATCATAACCGATCACCCCGATTATTATAATTTTCTGGCTGACAAGGTAATGGTGATAACTATCGATAGTAAAAAAGTAAAAGAGTGGAAAGGTGATTATAATTATTTATGGAGATTAAAGCTAAAGGCAATAGAGCTGGTGTGCGATATGTATCGCGGTAAACCTGTTGTATATCTCGATGGGGATACTTTTTTATATAATGGTTTCAGTGATTTTAAAAAACTATTATTATCTGGAAAGGCCTTAATGCATGAGAATGAGGGCCCTATATCTCAAGCTCGTAACAAGACTGCGAAAACAATGTGGAGTCAGTTGAAGGGCAAAACATACGAAGGGATAATAGTGGATGAAAAAAAATGTATGTGGAACGCCGGAGTTATCGCTATTCCTAACAATAATGGTGAAAAAAGCATCTTAACAGCATTGAAAATTTGCGATGCCATGTGTAAAGATGGAGTTAAACAAGGCCTTATTGAGCAATTTTCAGTGTCATTAGCACTTAGTGAAGCATATGACTTGGAGTCTGCAGATAAGTATATAGCTCACTATTGGAGTAATAAAAACGAATGGACAGAAGAAATAAGTAAGTTTTTGCTTGCAAATTACTTTGCTTCAAGAAGTAATGAGGAGATCATAAAAGAAATGAGTGAATTTTCTTATTCCGTATTGCCCATAAAAAAGAAACCAAAGAATACAAAAGAGAGGCTAAATAAATTGTTGGAAAAGATTTTTCCCGCTAAAGAGATTAAGTATATTAATAAAACTATTTGAGTACTATGGACAAGCCCACCTTCTTTAAATCGCAAAAGGAATTTCATACATGGTTGAAAAAGAATCATGAAACAGCAAAAGAAGTATGGATTGGGTTTTATAAAACGAGTTCAAAAAAGGAAGGTATCACTTATAAGCAGGCACTTGATGAAGCGCTTGCTTATGGATGGATAGATGCAGTTCGCAAAGGCATCGACGAGGTTAGTTATACAATTAGATTTACTTCCCGGAAGTCCAAAAGCATCTGGAGTGCAATTAATATCAATCGTATTGAAGAGCTGATAAAGGAGGGTATGGTGCAGCCCGCCGGGTTTAAAGTGTATAAAGAGCGCGATCAGAAAAAGGCTAACCTTTATAGCTACGAAAAGGAAAGTGAAAAGCACACCTTAAATCCTGATTATGAAAAAAAACTGAAAGCAAATAAAAAGGCATGGACTTTTTTCCAGGCACAGGCGCCCTGGTATCGGGAGCATACTATTCATTGGATAATGAGTGCAAAACAAGAGACCACACAATTGAAAAGACTGGATAACCTGGTAAAGGATTCAGAAGAAGGTAAGAAATTGGCAATGTATAGTTATGGTGATAAAAAAAAGAATAAGCCGGATAAGAAACAGGAGTAATATACTGATGGTATAGTTTTGGAATATCGTTTTACAGTTTATTAATTTAAATAAAGTAAAATGAAACCTTTTCTGGCATCCTACATTATCATAAGTTGTATTTTTTTAGGATTCATGTTCTTGTTTTCCTGTAATAATAATGGAGGAAGCAATACACCCATATATACGTATAAACCAGCCGGAAGCGATACAGGCGCTACCCATAATGAGTTGGCAAATACAAAACGTGGTGAGGAACTATTCCAACAACGATGCAGTGCATGTCATGGTGTAAATGGAAATGCCCGGAACAACAATGCTGTAGATCTCTCAATGACAATGCTGGACAGCGAAGGGATAGTAACGACTATAAAAAATGGAAGGAACACAATGCCCGCCTTTAAAGATGCGATACCTGATTCGGATATTGCGCAAATAGAAATATACGTAAGAACATTAAGGCAGAATCAGAAGCAATAATTATGTTTTGCTGCCATAGTGTATAAACATATAAAGGTATATCATTCGTGAAAGTCTCATCAGCCATGGCTGCAATACTATCACCACAATAATGCTGGCAATTAGAAAATAGAAAATGCTATTATCCTTATATGAAAGACCAAATATGGGCCAGTACCATAAAAGATTCAGAAAGAAAAGCATCATGGTTAATGCGTAGTTTATTCCACCGCCATTATTGCTTTCATACTTCATTTTCTGGCCACATACACTGCAATTATCTACCATGGCAAGGCATTTACCCAAAGGGAGAACGCTCTTATTGACAAATACATTCCCCTTGCGGCAATTGGGGCATTTCATTCCTACCAGGCCGGTAAGTAATAGAGGTTTTTTATGATTATGGTCATTCATATAAAAGAAGCGGACAAAGATAAGAAGATTTGTAAAGGATGCTTAAGTAGAAATATATACAAATGCTATAATATTATATATTTTAGTATATTAAAGGTGTAATAATGCTACCCCATAAAAATCTGATTAAATCGAAACTTATGGCAACACCCCAAAGTAATAATGTCGTCAATTCAGGGCAAGAGCTGCCGGATGCCAGCAGCCCAAAATTTTTTGATAACAATACGACAAAGGATTTCAGTCTTGCGACAGGTTATCTTACTGCTTTGATAAACGTCATGTTGTATTTATATATGACAATAACAAATAAATGGATGCCCAATAATATATTGGTGCTGATAGTTCTTGTTCTCAGTATTTTTTACGTAGTCGTTTTTTTTAAGCGTACCAAGCCTGTATCAATGCAGCAAAAGGCATTTGGAATTACCATCAATTCAGCGTTGCTATTTACATCACTTACAGGAACAAATAATATGCTTGATAAAGCAAGGCAGGGTATTGTAGATAATACAAATGCCGTTTCAAAGAGCTCTTCCAAGCAAGCGTCTGTCGGGGATTTTTTCCTTCATATAGTTTTCCCGACAAATGCAATCTTCAGTGACAAACAGGAAGCAGTGCAAATTCTAAATGAAGCACAAACCTCTATAGATTCAGCAAACAGTATTATTACAAATATTATTGCTACTAATGCAACTGAAAATGCAACACATACAAAAACAGTG
>DATNFP010000113.1:0-20622 GCA_035606335.1 Flavipsychrobacter sp.
TCTCTGCTGAAATCTTTTGAAATACAATTGCTTGCAGATATAAGAACACTGCCCGGCTCAAACCGATTTCCTCATTTTAATAAACCAGCATTGGAACAATCGCTTCACACAGCTGGCATTGATTATATACATATACCAGACCTTGGTGGCAGAAGAAGACCCCGGCCGGATTCAAAAAATACAGTATGGAGAAATAAGGCATTCCAGGGATATGCAGACTATATGGAAACGGATACATTTAAGAATGCCATCGAACAATTAGGGAGACTGGCTCAGGCTAAACGAACTGCATATATGTGTTCAGAGGCTGTCTGGTGGCGATGTCATAGATCGCTTGTGTCAGATTATTTAAAAGTGCATGGATGGACTGTAATGCACATTATGGATAAAGGTAAAAGCACAGAACATCCTTATACATCTCCGGCGAGACTGGTACAGGGAGACTTGTTTTACAATGAGGAATAATTAGTCAAACGATTGATTTCCTGCAGCGGCGATATGTACTAAATGGTCGTATTCTGATGCTGTTAGGTCGTTAAAGAAATAATGTATAGGGTCAATTTTTTCACCGTTTCTTATTACCTCATAATGGCAATGTGGCCCTGTGCTTTTGCCTGTACTGCCTACCCAGCCTATCACCTCGCCTCGCTTTACATGTTCTCCAACCCTTGCTTTGATTTTTATCATGTGTCCGTACAGTGTTTCATATCCGTAACCATGGTCTATAACTACGTGATTGCCATAGCCGCCGGCATCATAGCTTGCGTCTTCCACCACACCATTACCCGTAGCATATATGGGGGTGCCGATTGGAGCCGCAAAGTCAAGCCCGGTGTGCAGTTTCACTGTTTTATAAATAGGATCTATCCTATAACCAAAACCGGAAGCCAGGTGGTCTAGATTATTATTTGAAATCGGCTGGATGGCAGGGATAGATTGAAGCATTATTTCTTTTGAGCGCACAAGGTGTTCTAATGTATCGTAAGACCTTTTTTGTACACGTATACGGTTACTTAATATATCCAAACCATCTTTTATTTGCTCTATCATTTCGTCAGGATCAACATAAGCATATTGTTTTGCATCAATCTCACTATATTTTTTGCCATAACGGATGCTATCGGGTAAAGGAGCTGCTTCGAAAATATTTCTGTAGATACTATTATCCCTGTTTTCCAGTTCAGCGATTGCCTTATTTAAGCCATTGATCTGGTTTTGTAGCTGCTCATATTGATCACGGAGGTTATTTACATCTCCCCGCATGCGTTTTTCTTTGGGGGAGTCGAGAAATTTGAATGCAATTGCCACAATTATCAAAGCAGTAACCAGCGACGCTGATATAAAACCGGACACACGCAAAAGCTTGGTACGCCATGATATTACAAGCTTTTCGAATTTGTGTGTGTCGGTATTATAAAAATATTTTTTTACCCGCCTCACTACAAAATTATTGATGCGCAAAAGTAGTTGTTTGATATTACATATTATTGTGAAACACCTGTTTATAATAAAACTTTTAACAGTTGTCTGCCAATACTTAACCCCTTCTTTTTATTATATTTGCCAACCCGAAAAGAAAGGGCATTAATGCGCAGTATTTTTTTCAAAGAGCTAAATTCTTTTTTCAGTTCAGTAGTTGGCTATGTCGCAGTGCTTGTTTTTCTTGTTGCGTGCGGCCTCTTTTTATGGATCATACCCGATTATAGCATCCTGGACTATGGATATGCTACGCTCGACAAGTTTTTTGATATAGCACCGTGGTTATTGCTATTCCTGATACCAGCCATTACCATGCGTTCATTGTCGGATGAGTTTAAAGGCGGGACTATTGAATGGCTTTCTACCAAGCCCCTTACTGATCTGGATATTATCATGGGGAAATATTTAGCATCCCTTGCGCTTATTGTTTTTGCGCTGATACCTACTTTTATCTATGTATATACGGTAGCCAATCTTTCTGCAGTCCCCAACAATCTTGATACGGGCGGCATCATAGGTTCCTATATTGGCTTATTCTTTTTAGCTGCAACGTTTGCTTCTATCGGGGTATTTTGCTCTTCCCTTACCAGCAACCAGGTAGTGGGGTTTCTTGTCGCAGTTTTTGCATGCTACATACTTTACGTAGGATTTGAGTCATTAAGTAAGATACCCAAGTTTGCTGGAGGCTTTGATTACTATCTCAGCATGATAGGATTATCTTTTCATTACAACTCTATAAGCAGGGGGGTAGTAGATTCGCGCGATATAATATATTTCTTATCAGTTATAATTCTATTTATATCTCTTACTCGTTTCTCACTTAACAGTCGTACCTGGGATACGGCGGTACAAGACTGAGAATTTGGTTTATGGCAAATAGTTCTAACACATCTAAAAAAAGAAAACAGCAGCGGCGGCAGGCGGCATTGCGCCTTATTATCATGCTCGCAATATTGGTATGCATGAACATGCTTGCTGTACGTATCAATTACAGTTTAGATCTTACACGCGAAAAGAGATTCACATTATCGCCTTCCACCAAGAACCTATTGCGCAACATGAAAGATGTGGCCGTAATAGAGGTATATCTTAAAGGGACTTTTCCTGCGGGATTTCAGCGACTTGCGGAAGAAACACGAGAACGGCTTGAGTCTTTTAAGGAATATGCAGGCCCTCACATCGTATTTAAGTTCGTAAATCCCGTAGAAGGAAAAACCGAAAAGGAAAAGGAGGCCATTTACGAAGAAATGTCTTCCAAAGGGCTCGAGCTCGTTAATCTCCACGAACAAGGGGAGGAAGAAGGCTATTCGGAAAAAATAATTTTCCCCGATGCTTTGGTGAAATACCAAAACAGGGAATTGCCTATAAGTCTGTTGGAAAGCCATGGGGGAATGACACCCTTTGAAAAATTGAACGCTTCTGAGGCAATGCTGGAGTATAAATTTGCAAATGCCATTCATAAGCTATCCCTGCCCGATGTGCCCAGTATAGGATATATAGTGGGTAATGGCGAAGCGTTGGGGATAAATACAATAGATGCGCTTACTACATTAGCAAGACATTATCACTTAGATACAATTGACATTCAAAAAAGACCTTATATATCCAGCCGCTACGATGCCATTATTATTGATCAGCCAACCATACCGTTTGACGATAAGGATAAATTTAAGATAGACCAGTACGTGATGAATGGAGGACACGTGCTATGGTATCTTGACATGCTGCATGCATCAATGGATAGTCTGAACAACTCCCAGGAATTTATGCCTGAGGAGTATAACCTGAACCTTGATGACATGCTGTTTAAGTACGGTGTACGTGTTAATAATGACCTTGTAGAAGACATGAACTCGCTTCCTCTCCCTGTACAAACTGCTGTAGGTGGCGTGCCGGGAAGCAGCCCACAATATGAGCTACGTAACTGGATATATTTCCCCGTATTCCTTCCCGTATCCAAACATCCTATTGTAAGCAATATGGAACCTGTGATGGGGATGTTCGTGAATAGTATAGACACCATTGCGGATCCGGGAATTAAAAAAACAATATTGCTTCAATCTTCCAAATATAGCCGTGTAGAAAGTTATCCCTTGCGTGTGAGCTTTGGTATGGTAATGTATCCCTTGAAACAGGAGATGTTTAATAAGCCAAACCGCCCCACTGCTGTACTGCTGGAAGGGAAATTCCGCTCTATATTTTTAAACCGTTTACCCGGCTCATTCCTGCATATATTGCGTGATTCTCTTAAATATCCATTCAGGCCGGGATGTGATAGTACAAATAGTATGATCGTAGTGTCTGATGGCAATATGATGCAGAATGATTATTCAGCCGTTGATGGTCCCTATGAAATGGGATACTGGAGGTTTACAAAGGAATTTTTTGCAAATAAGAATTTCATGCTTAACTGTGTTGAATATCTTACAGACCATTCAGGCATATTAGAAGCAAGATCTAAAACCCTGCAACTCAGGTTACTTGATCAGGGAAGAGTGAAGGATGAAAAAAGTAAGTGGCAGATCATCAATATTGCTATTCCTATTGCGATTGTATTGATATTTGCTTCCTGCTATTTATTCTTTAGAAAACGCCGCTATGAAACTAAGGCATAATAAAACTATAAAAGATCTCTAATGGGCAGGACATTATTATACTTAGTATTGCTGGTAGCTTTGGGTTTTGGTGTTTATTATTTTGTGTTTAAGGATAAGGCCAATCCATACGGCATAGACCAGGCCGGCTTTACGATAAAAGATACAGCAGATATTGGAAAGATATTTATCGCCAGCTACAATAATAGTTCTGTATTGGTAGAACGTACCGATAGCGGTTGGTATGTAAACAAACAATACAAAGCGCTCCCCTCTACGTTAAATCAGCTATTGCAGACATTATGGATGCAGCAGCCATTGTATCCTGTACCGGAAAAGATGCGTAACAATGTCATCAAAGATATGGCCGGCACAAGCATCAAGGTTGAGCTATATAACAGGGGCGGTAAAAAAATACGTACTTTCTATGTAGGCAATGAGGCAAACAGCAGCTCCGGAACGTTCATGCTGATTGATGGCGCAAATAGCCCCTATGTAGTGAATATACCGGGATTTCAGGGTTTTCTTACTTCGCGGTATACTTCAGACTTAAAAGACTGGCGCGACAGAACCGTATTTAACGTATCTCCCGATCAGTTAAGAAGTGTGACAATTCAATATCCTGAGCATCCGATAAATTCATTTACGCTAAAACAGGAAAATGGAAAGATAGTAGTAGATGCTGATACAAACATTGTGAATCATAATAAGTTCAATGATCGCAGAGCACATGTATATCTCAAATTCTTCCAGAATATAAATTGTGAGGGATATCTGAATGGATTTGCAGGCATTGATACATTGTTAAAAATAATGCCTAAAAGGTGCACTATTGATGTTACTGACAAAAAAGGACATCAAACACATGTGGATATATACTGGATGCCGGTAAATAAAAGAAGTAAAAACCTGACAGCATCTGATCCCAATATACCTGATAATTACGACGCTGATCGTTTCTATGCAGTGATGAATAATGGTAAAGACACTGCAATGGTACAGGAATATGTTTTTCAAAAGATCTTCAGGAATGCTTATGAATTTTATGAACCTGATGAACAATCATCTGATAACCAGGTAAAACCGCGTGAGCCTCTTGCTCCTATTTACAAGCGACAAACAGTCCCATATTACAAGAAGAAGCCATAGCAATACAAGTATATGTTGTGAAACATATATTTTTGCTTTTCCTTGTTCAAAAGGACTTGCCGGGTTTTGTTTAAAAGACTCAGATCTATCCCGTTTACTTGAAACGATAATTAATTATGCGACAAGAGGTTTCGACAGAGCTTATAAAAAGTTGGTGCAATGGAGAGTGGTTAGCACATGACAAAGGGGTTATTGTTGAAGATCTTATTATTGATAGCCGGAAAATTGACAGGCCTGAAAATGCCCTGTTTATAGCAATAAAAACAAATCTGCGCGATGGACACAATTTCATCTCTGATGCTTACGAGAAAGGTGTTCGCAATTTTTTAGTTTCACAACGGCTCGATACTTCGCAATATCCGGCTACTAATTTTCTCCTGGTAAAAGACACTTTGATTGCCTTGCAGCAAATTGCGGCAACCTATAGGAAGCAATTTAAAATACCTGTTATAGGAATTACTGGAAGTAATGGAAAGACTATTACTAAAGAGTGGTTATATCAGCTGTTGAGTGATTCATATCAAATAGTTCGCAGTCCTAAAAGTTTTAACTCGCAGGTAGGTGTGCCTCTTTCTGTGTGGCTGCTGGAAAAAGATCATCAATTAGCCATATTCGAAGCTGGTATATCACAACCTGCAGAGATGGAAAAACTGGAACGGATCATCCAGCCGACTATCGGGATATTCACCAATATTGGCGAAGCACATAGCGAAGGCTTTTTAAACACAAGACAAAAAATAAATGAAAAGCTTGTATTATTTCGCCATGCGAAACAACTTATTTATTGCAAAGATTATCCGGAACTGAATGAATGTATCGTTCAATATTTCAATCAGCTAAAGGGACATGAGAGTGAACAACAATTGCAGCTATTTACCTGGTCGCAAAAAACTGAGGCTGATCTGCGAATACTGTCTATGGACAAGACAGCGGGTAAAACAGCAATAAAGGCTTTATATAATGGGAAAGAAATAAATATTACCATCCCTTTTATTGATCCTGCTTCAATAGAAAATGCCATTCATTGCTGGTGCACCATGCTTTTACTGGATGTGAACCAGGAATATATACAACAGCAAATGTTGTTGTTGCAGCCAGTATCAATGCGCCTGGAATTGAAACATGGAATTAATGCTTGCACAATCATCAATGATACATACAACTCTGACCTGACTTCATTGCACATAGCTTTGGATTACCTGGAGCAGCAGAAGCAACATAAGCACCATACTGTTATACTATCTGATATGCTGCAGGTAGGCAGGCCTGATACGGATCTTTATGAAGAGGTTGCCGCACTTACGGTGCGTAGAAATATAAACAGGTTTATAGGCATTGGCCCTGCTCTATACAAGCACAAAGCCATTTTCAGAAAATATAAAAAACTCCGTAGTATCTTCTTTAAATCAACAGATGAGTTTCTTAAAAAATTTCATTTGCTGACGTTTAATGATGAGGCTGTTTTATTGAAAGGCGCCCGTGTGTTCGCTTTTGAAAAAATAGGATTATTGCTGGAGCAAAAAATACACCAGACCATATTATCCATTAACCTTTCTGCTTTAACACACAATCTCAATACTTTCCGCGCACGTCTTCAGCCTGGCGTAAAAACTATGGCTATGGTAAAGGCATTTGCTTATGGAAGTGGTAGTTATGAGATCGCAAATCTATTGCAGTTTTCAGGCGTTGATTATTTAGCTGTTGCATATACCGATGAGGGTATTGGTTTGCGTAAGGCAGGTATTACAATGCCGATAATGGTAATGAGCCCTGACGCTATATCTTTTGACAGGATGATAGCGTGGAAGCTCGAGCCTGAAATATTCAGTCTGCATTCATTAGATTCATTTATTGACATTGCCCGGATGCTTGGGATAAATAATTACCCGGTGCATATAAAATTAGATACAGGCATGCACCGCCTTGGATTTATGCCTGACGAAATAGATACATTAGTACAAAAGATAGAGAACAGCACTCAGGTACATATAGCGAGTATATTCAGCCATCTCGCGGCAAGTGAAGATGCTGCATTCGACGATTTTACAAAAAAACAAGCTGCAGCATTTCAGGAAATGAGCACTCAGCTACAAAGCTATTTATCCTACAAGCCATTAAGGCACTTATGTAATTCTGCCGCAATAGTGCGTCATCCGGAATTGCAATTTGATATGGTGAGGCTGGGTATCGGATTGTATGGCATTGATAGCAGTAATATTTTGCAGGATCAACTAAAACAGATAGGGACACTAAAAACTACTATTGCCCAGATAAAGACGGTTCCTCAAGGAGATACCATTGGTTATGGCCGGAAAGGCATAGCTACGGATACGACACGGATAGCAACTATTTGCATCGGTTATGCTGATGGTTATAGTCGCTCATTAGGTAATGGAATTGGCCATGTGCTGATACATAATAAGCCCGCAAAAGTGATTGGGGTGATCGCAATGGATATGTGTATGGTTGATATCTCTGATATTCCCGAAGCAAAGGAGGGCGATGATGTTGTTATATTCAGCTCTGAGCTGCCGGTTACGCTATTAGCAAAGTGGGCGGATACAATACCCTATGAAATCATGACCGGTATCTCCCAGCGTGTGAAACGCGTGTATGTAAATGAAGAATAATTTAGACAAATAAAAAGGATGTTACTATATAATAGTAACATCCTTTTACTGTTTTTCTACCGATTATTTTGTTAGTGATATACTTACTGTGCCTACCTTACCATCTTCGTTCTTTAATACAACAAAGTAATTGCCGTTTGGCAGGTAAGAGAGATCCAGTACCTTTTTAGATTGGTTATTTATCATTTCATGCAATACTCCCTGACCTACTGCATTATAAATATCCACTTTTACATTTGTGACCTGGTTGCCTAAATCTATTGTCAGTTGTCCTCTTGTGGGGTTAGGATAAATTTTTACATTATCCAGGTTGTATGAGTTAACTAAAAGGAGTGCAATGTCTAAAACATTTGATGGTCCTGAATTGCAACCACTGTCAGCTACTTCTGCATAATAAGGGCCTTCTGTTACCGGATGATATGATTGTCCATTTGCACCTGCAATAAGACCATCTGGTCCATACCAGTCCAATGGTCCGGGAACATTTGCTACCAGCATATCTCCTATCAGTGAAATAATAGGTGGTGTTGCTTGTGAATGCAATGATATAGTAATAGATGTGGAATAGACTGTGTCGCTTGTGTAGCAGGAATGATCAGTTACATTAGCGCGGAAAACAACCACATCACCATTGTTTAAAGTACTACTGCTAAACACAGTTCCTGAAGCTGCGGGAACGCCATTTACCAGGAATGTATAATTAGGGCTTGAGCCTACATTAGTAGCTGTACCGGTGAATTGCATAAATGAATCAATACACCCTGGATTGCTGCCTGCTGTTATTGCGATGCTTGCTGTTGGTGTTACGCTTGGTAAAATACCTTGTATTAATGTGTTCGA
Source organism: Flavipsychrobacter sp. (assembly GCA_035606335.1). Classification (GTDB taxonomy): domain Bacteria; phylum Bacteroidota; class Bacteroidia; order Chitinophagales; family Chitinophagaceae; genus DATNFP01. The sequence continues at coordinate 8,693 of DATNFP010000113.1, forward strand.
TGTGTCCACATGATTGGTTATGCAGGAATCGAATGTTGTTACGACACAATAAATATTGTCTCCATTATTTAACGTTGTAGAAGTAAAAGTAGATCCTGTTGCGCCAGCTATAGCTGTTCCATTTACATACCACTGGTAAGAAGGCGTAATATAAATGTAAGACAGTGCGGATGTAAAAGTTACAGGTCTTCCTGCGCAAGTAATAGAATCATTTGTAGTTATTGCAACACTCTCTGTAGTTTTCTGGCGGATAATATTAACAGAATCGGATGTTACAGTTTTGGGAGAGGCACATGATGCATTTGATGTTAAGATACAGGTTACAATATCTCCGTTAGCAGGTATGTATGAATATACAGGAGCATCAAAGCCTACATTTGTACCATTTACCTGCCATTGATAATCAGGAGCAGTTCCACCGGTGACAGGGCTTGCAGAAAATTCCAGTGTTTCTCCGGGGCAACCAGGGTTATTACCGCTTAATAAGGAAACAGAAACTCTTGGTCTCATGCTTGTTGCCCTATGTACCGTAATTGTATTTGAAATAGCGCTATCGCTACCACATGTTCCTGCGTAATAAATTTTACAGAATACATTATCTCCATCGTTTAATGAAGAGCTTATGTATGTCTTGGTTGTGATACCGGTGGATGCATTATTTACATACCATTTATACGATAGCCCTGTTGCGCTTGTATCGGTAGGTGTGGCCGTGAAAGTGAGGCTACTGCCGGTACAAGTGGTATCACTGCCTGGAGGTAAAGAAATAGAAACTCCACCCGCTGTTAAGCCATTGCCTTTGATAGTTAATGAATAATCTTCGGCCTGCCCATATAACAAATTAGCACAAGCAGAATCGTAAGTAGTTGAAGGGTCAGAGATGACACGCATTCTTACCGGTACGCAAGTTGCAAGCCCTGATCTTGAAGAAGGAGTAGGCATAGTGATGGAAACGGTATCAGTCTGATGGGCACCTGTTCCTGCATGTTTATATACTAATTCACTGGTGTCAAATTTTCCATCATTGTTGTAATCTATAAATATGCGCACGTTTTCTCCTGAAGAATACGCACCTGTTGTAACTGAAAATAAATAAGAATTGCCGGAAATTAATGTAGCACCTTGTTTACAGCTAAGATCCAGGTATGCATTTTTACCATCGGTGTTATAGCCGCCTGATGTATAATCGAGATACACATTATCATATCCAAAAGTGCTATCAACAGCATCACTGATCTTTACTTCAGTAGGGCCTGCATTAAATGTATTAGATGGATTAGTTATACCCGGTGTGCAAGCTGTAGCAGGAGATAAGGTTGGTGCTACTCCACCTAAGGAGCCTATAAAATGTTGCCTATAGTTTTGGATGCAGAATAATGTACGGTCTCTTTGTCCGGGGGTAAAACGGTCCTGGCAACTTGAATAGTCCATAAAATTGTGCTGTACATTATCATAAGATGTACCTGTGCATGGATTCGGATCTATGGGGCAAGTGAAATTAGATTCTTTTTCAGGTTGTGTGTCACAAACCAGGTCACCGTCAGTCAGACAGTTGGTATTGGTGGGGCAAGTTGTTACATCTCCACCCTGGAATGTATGATATAATGACATAGTATGTCCCAATTCATGAGGTAGCGTAACGCTACTAATGGGCGCTACCTGTTGTGCCAGCATTACAACACCATCTAAACTTGGTGGATTGAATGGAGGCACATATGCAAATCCTGCCACATATGAACTGGTGGCTGAATAGCCATCAGTGCTGTCTATCATAGCGACTACCCAGATATTCATATACTCATCAACTGGCCACCTGTTCAGGTTTTTTATAGAAAGCTCTGAAGCGCCTGTTGTTTTGGTCAGGTTCATGCCTCCGGTTGTATAGCCAGATACACTACTTCCATCATTACGGGTAATGCCGTTTGTTGCGTTACAATCTGTGTCACGCTGGGCTAAAACAAATTGAAATGGCATGATAGTACCACCATGAGTGCTATCAGGGAACGATGACCAGGTTGTGGCGTATGCCCTGTTTGTATAGCTTATGAGGCTATCTATATTAGCATTCGTCGGGTTATACTTTGTTCCTATTGCGCCTCCTGTATGTATAATATGTACAACAACAGGAATTTGATAGATAATTCTGGGAGCAGTACCAGATGCGACTGTCCTTGATAATTTTGATAATCTGGATGTATGCTCATTTGCCCATGCGACCCAGCTTTTAGTCATTTCAATATATTTGCTTGAAAATGAAGGATCGCTCGCTTTTAATTTTTGTGTAATAATATCAGAGCCACACTTTTGGGCCTGTACGATAGGGCACAAGAATATGCATACCAATATTGAAAGGGTAAAATTTTTTAGCATCGTATTAATAGATTTTGATAAATAATAATGTTTAATAACTCCTCTGAAGGTAAAAATAGTGTATTGATTAAAAAAAAGATAGATTTTTTAGTAAATGAAACATATTAAAATGCGTTTAAACTTCTGTAAATCTTTATTTTTTTATATTAAATCCTATCTTTGCCAACTCTATTTTTCAACACATTTATTTAATATAGAATAATCAAACTAGACCTATGCAATTAAAAGGGTTGGTAAAATTTTTTACCGGGGCGTTGATCCTTATCTCGCTGTATCAACTTTCTTTCACGTTCATCGTAAGAAATGTGGAAGCAAAAGCACGTGCCCAGGCACGTCGTGCAGCGGTGGCTGAAGATCCAAGTGCAAGAGGCAATGACATGGAAAAGCTCGTTGATGCTCATTATTCCGCAATTACAGATAGTTTGCAGGGAGAAACAGTATTTAGCGTTCCATTGCTGAAAAAATATACCTACCAGGAAGCAAAAGAACAGGAATTGAACTTAGGTCTTGATTTACAAGGCGGTATGAACGTAACACTGGAAGTGAGCCTTGATGAAATGGTTCGCGCCATGTCTAACAATCCCAAAGATCCGGTGCTTAATAAAGCTATAGCAGATGCAGACAGGGCAAAAGCTAATAGCCAGGCTAATTTTGTAACATTATTTGGTGAAACATTTCAAAAAGAAAATCCGGGTGTGAAACTGGCCTATCTTTTTACGAAGCCATCTGAAAAAGATATAACTCTTAATTCCACAAATGAAGAAGTTCTAAGCAAGATCAATAAGGAAGCAAAAGATGCGATCAAGCGCACATACAATGTATTGATCACCCGTATTGATAAATTTGGTGTGTCATCTCCAAATATTAATCTTGATGATAATAAAGGTATTATTACTGTGGAACTGGCAGGGGTGCGCGATCCTGAACGTGTGCGTACTTATTTGCAAGCAACTGCCAAACTTCAATTTTTTGAAACATATACCAATGCAGAAGTTCACCCAAGCCTGATGGCTGCGAATGAGGCACTTGTAGCTTACATGGCCGGCAATAAAGAAGATACATTAGTGAATGATTCAGCTAAACAAGCTGCTACTGCCGCAATTGGTGATACAAGTAAAGCTAAAGTTGCTGCTGCTGCCGCATCAGATACGGCAAGCCTTACTTCGGTATTGTCAGGAGGTAACAAACCTGCTACTGCATCAAATGGCAAAACAGTAGGTGGAGTTAAAAACACCGATACGGCATTGCTTTCAGCGCAAAAGAAATATCCTCTATTCGTTGTATGGCATGAAAACGTTAGCCAAAATGGAGTTGTAAACGACGGGCCTGTGGTGGGTATGGTGCTTAAAAAAGACACTGCAAAGCTTAATAAATACCTGAGCCTGGATGTAGTTAAAAATAAATTTCCTAACAATATCCGTTTCGTTTACGGTGCAGAAGATAAAAAAGATCGTCGCAACCCCAATTCCCCATTGTATTTATATGCTGTCAGGACAGCTCCTGGTACCAATGGCGAAGCCAAACTAGAAGGCGATCACGTGACAGATGCTCAAATGGATTATGATCCGCTTACCGGACAGCCTGATGTATCCATGAATATGGACGTAACGGGCGCCCGCATCTGGAAAAAAATGACCGGAGACAATGTAGGCAAGTTTGTAGCTGTGGTACTTGATGATATAGTTTATTCATGTCCGAGGGTAGAAAATGAAATATCCGGAGGGCGCACTTCTATCAGTGGTCACTTTACGGCAGAAGAAGCAAGCGATCTTGCAAATATTCTTAAGTCAGGTAAGTTGCCCGCTCCTGCACGCATTGTACAGGAACAAGTTGTAGGTCCTACACTTGGTGCTGAGTCTATACATGCCGGTATGAACTCCCTGCTTATTTCATTTGTAGTGATCTTCATACTTATGCTACTTTATTATAACACAGGTGGTATCGTAGCAAACATTTCTTTGATCCTGAACCTTTTGTTCACAGTTGGTATATTATCTGCATTGCATGCAACGTTGACCATGCCTGGTATTGCGGGTTTAGTATTGACGATAGGTATGGCTGTGGATACAAACGTTATCATCTTTGAGCGTATCAAGGAGGAGCTATCGACGGGTAAGAGCTACCAGCAGGCTGTAATAGATGGCTATAAGCGATCTTACGCACCCGTACTGGATGGACACGTAACTACTTTGATCACTGCGATCATTCTATTTATTTTTGGTTTGGGACCTGTACTTGGTTTTGCAACTACGCAGATAATTGGTATCCTGTTGTCGCTGTTTTGCGGTATCCTTGTATCACGTCTTATCACCGATATATATACCAGCAGAGAGCGCCACTTTAAGTATTTTACAGGCGTATCAAGAGCTATATTCCGCAAAGCGCACTTTAAGTTTGTTGAAGCGCGTAAATACACTTACATTATTTCAGCTATTGTATTAATACTTGGTGCGAGCACTTACTGGCATGGCTTTGATCAGGGTGTGGAATTTGCCGGAGGTCGCAGCTACACTATTAAGTTTGATAAGCCACATACTACAGAAGAAGTTCGCCAAAAGCTGAAGAACTATTTTAATGGTGAATATCCAATAGTAAAAACAATTGGTACTAATAATCAATTGAATATTACGACTTCTTACCTGATAAAAGAACCAGGGCAGGAAGTAGAGCAAAAAGTGCAGCACCAGCTTTATGACGGTTTGGAAAAAGAAAATCTGATACCTGCCAACACAAGTTTTGATGCATTTACAGCTAAGTACCTACAAAGCTCGCAAACTGTATTGCCAACAATATCCGACGACCTGAAAGCAGGTGCTGTAAAAGCAACCATTATATCGCTTATAGCCATCTTCTTATATATCCTGTTGCGTTTCCGCAAATGGCAATATTCATTAGGAACAATCTTTTCGTTGTTGCACGATGTATGCTTAACGCTTGCTGTATTCTCTTATTTCAGAGGGAAGGTTCCATTTGCATTGGAAATCGACCAGCACTTTATTGCGGCGGTACTGACGGTGATAGGGTTCTCGATGAATGATACGGTTATCGTATTTGACCGTATCCGTGAGTATTTCCGAAAGTCGCCGAATGAGAATAAGAAAAGCGTTATTAATCGAGCGATTAATGATACGCTTAGCCGTACTATCATGACATCCCTTACAGTATTCCTGACATTGTTAATCTTATTCGTATTTGGTGGAGAAGTGACACGTGGTTTTGCCTTTGCAATGTTGATAGGTGTATTCACCGGCACTTATTCATCTATATTTGTGGCTGCTCCTGTATTAGTAGATATGGACAGAGGCGGCTCACTGAAACAAGAGGTGGACCGTGAATCACGCATAGAAGAGTTGAAAAAACTAGCATAACTAATTACTTATTTATATGATCCCGCTATGCACTGCATAGCGGGATTTTTGTTTACACTCTATTCACCTTACTTTTGTAGCCATGATAAAAAGGCTTCTGGAGCATTTTGGCCGAATCGTGCTAATGATAAGAGAAGGTTTGACCAGACCAGAAAATCTAAAAGTTTACTGGATAGAATTTATGGAACAATGCAATGATATTGGTATCCGTTCATTGCCTCTTGTGCTTATCATTTCAGTATTTCTCGGGGCTGTTCTCACTATTCAAACAGCCTATCAATTAGTAAGCCCATTAGTGCCTAAGCCTGTAGTGGCCGGCATTGTGCGTGACTCCACAATCCTTGAGCTTTCTCCAACCGTTATCTGTATCATTCTTGCTGGTGTTGTAGGCTCTAAAATAGCGTCGGAGCTGGGCAATATGCGTGTTAGCGAGCAAATAGATGCACTTGAGATGATGGGCATCAATACCAAAACTTATCTTGTTTTACCCAAGATCATTGCTGCTATGATAATGGTTCCATCTCTTATAGTAATATCAATAGCTGTGAGTATATGGGGCGGCTATATAGCAGGCATGTTTTCAAGCATTCTTACCCGTCAGCAATTCCATACCGGGCTAACACAAGGATTCCTGCCGTATAATCTTTTCTTTGCTATGGCCAAAGCATTTACTTTTTCACTTATCATTTCCATAATACCCTCTTATTATGGTTATTATGTGGAAGGTGGAGCTTTGGAAATAGGGCGTGCTTCCACTACTGCGGTTGTTGTAAGTTGTATACTGATACTGCTTGCTGACTATGGATTATCAATATTACTGTTGTAAGTTTTATACGAATTACGGTATTGTTAATGTTGTTTATTTAATTGATATATTTATAATTTTGAAATAAATATCTACCATTAAAGCATATAGCATGAAACAAATACAATTAACTCTTCCAGATGGAAGTATTGTTTATATCGCGTTCGATAAAATAACTGCCTACCATGATGATGCATTTTCTGATGACCCTAACGCTAAAGCAAAAATGCTACTGGTGGGGGCACATGTGTTATCCGTAAAGGAAACTGCAGCAGAAATAAGTACTAAAATCGTAAGCACTTAAGAGCTTTTATATCTATTCTTTGCTTTTCTTTTTATTAAAATAAAAGTATCGCTGTATGCCTATTGTGTATACAGGATAATAGTGCACAAACGATTTATTAAGTAAAGGAAAACCCACAGAAAGATCTGCTCTGAAATTTGAATTAATGATGCATTGTAATCCCGGATGAACCTCTATGTAATTGCCTGCCTGGAGCACAGGAACAAGGGCTATTGGTACTGCATAAAATGGGATGGAGTACATATAATTTGAAAAATAGACCTTTGCTGCATCATACGATTTTCCGAGAAACTCAAGGTATAGATTCCAATTTGTTTGAGTATAGTTTTTGTATTTCCTGGGGAATAGCAAATAACCTATTGAAAGATCGTAATTAATAGCGTTGCCATAATCAACCTTGGCCGGGATTTCCGGCAGACCAGCGGGGTCGGTTACTCCGCCGTTGTATTCGGAAGGAATGATAAAACCTCCGGTAAAAGAAATAGCGAAGCGTTTTTTAAGATAAGTGGTAATCAGACCACCGCCATAACCTTTAGTGTCATCAAGTAAGGTTGGTTCCGCTTCATCGTGAGCAACATTCAGGTTAGACCATTCACCATAAAGAGCAGCTCTGAAATGACTATTTTCTCCATCTATACTGAGAAACCTGTATTTAGCATATATGTTATATCCATTGAAAAGAAAAGGATGATGTACACCAACTTGTGGGGTGTTGTGTGTAGGGAAATCGGGAGGGAGTGTTCTGTTATGATGGTTGGACGCATCGCCTGTAAAATAAACGGAAAGCCTTGGTGTAATGCCATACATAGCCCTGAGCGCAAACTGTGTACGGAACTGGTTGCCAACTTCTTCATAAGATTCGTTCATGAGCCGAATGCCCAAAGTGTGCTTGGGCATGGTGCTTGCCGGTTCCATCAGTGGAAAAAGCTCCTGGGAACCAGATGGCAGCGCAAGGAAAATAAATATTATCAAGGCATAAAACCTCATGCTTAGTAAATGCTACTGTAAATGTAACGAGAATAAGGGTATAGATATTTTGCTGAGAAATTAGTTTAACGGATCAGCCTGAACGTTAAAATTTGTACTCATTAAAATTGAGTCGCCAGCAGGCTTTTTGATAAAATTAGCATAGACTCTAATGAACATACTGTCCTGCAGGAAGTAATTTTTCAATTCAGTATATGTGGATGTCATAGTGACGGTATTCTGATCGTGGGGGACATTATTATTGTAAGCTACGAGCACTTCTGGCTGGTTGGGTGCGGAAAGATAAATTTGAACCGTATCGATAAAATCAAAGTAGCCACCTACAGGTTTTAATATTTGCATTGTATAGCTTTGGAGCTTTGCAGAATTCACTTTGCTGGGGCTTGTATTGTATTGGCTTAGAAACTGCTGTGAATAAGTAGGCATGCCATAGGGGGGCAATGAAACCGATATGCCATGAGGAAATGAGTCAAAATTTATTAATGTATCGTGGCTTAGATCCGGAAGTCCAAGTACTCCGCTGTATGGTATATTGACATTAATAGTTGCCAGTTTCTTGATCTTTTTACAACTTATCGTGCATGCGAGCAATAATATAGCAACCAGATAGGTTTGTATTTTCATTTTGACTTTTTTATAAAGATATACGATAATTTGCCAAATCGAAAATGAGTCCGATAGGGCAATTTGTTGATTTTTATATGAATCTGATTAATTGAGAGCAATAATTTTGCCATTTTCTATAAATGAGTAAGATAAAATTTCCCAAATAATTTGAAAATTAGGCATTTCCCCATTTTTCTATTGATTATCATTTAGTTAGAAAGTTTTCATTCCCATTTTATACCTCAATAATTCCCCAAACGTACCCCATTTTCGAAGAGGGGGAGAAACAGAATAAGAGTGTCCATTTTCGAAGTGTTCTGATTCTTCCCTGGCTCGCACATGCAAGCTGCAATAAATAGTTTACAACTTAAAACCGGCTTTTTATGATTATATAAAAACTGTATAATGGTAATTTGAAAACTGTATAATGGTAAAACTTTTTCGAGCAAATATTTAAAGATAAGTTAGTATATTATTATTTGTAATTCTAATGCTTAATGCTAATCTTACCTCACATATAGATCAGGGATGGGAAAGGGAAATCTGAAAGAAATAGCAAAATTATTTTTTAAGCTTGGATGTATCTCCTTTGGTGGGCCTGCTGCACATATTGCTATGATGGAAAAGGAGATAGTAGCGAAACAGCAATGGATGGATCACGATCATTTCCTGGATCTTGTGGGGGCTACGAACCTTATACCCGGACCAAACTCAACGGAGATGACCATGCATTGCGGATATGAGCAAAAAGGATTGAAAGGGCTAATAGTTGCAGGCGCATGTTTTATTTTTCCAGCAGTTGTTATAACTGCAGCCTTTGCATGGGCTTATCAGCAATACGGTAAACTGCCGGGAGTAACGGCATTTATTTATGGGATTAAACCAGCAGTTATTGCCATTATCATATCTGCTCTCATCACTTTGGGGAAAAAGGCTCTTAAGAGTACAACACTATGGATATTAGGGCTTGCCACTATAACCGCCTGCCTGCTTGGCATGAATGAAATCGCTGCATTGTTCTTATGCGGTTTTGCCGGAATGGTGATCTATTCGCTCAAATCCAGATCAGGAAATAATATTAATAGCTTTTTCCCATTGCTATTGTTGAAAGCCAATGTAGTAATAAAAGCACCTGCAATAAAAATATTTTTATCGTTTCTTAAGATAGGAGCTTTGCTGTATGGAGGCGGTTATGTGTTATTTGCTTTTTTGGATGCAGAACTTGTGAGGAAAGGATTACTATCGAGACAACAACTGATAGATGCGATAGCTGTTGGGCAATTTACACCGGGCCCTGTGTTATCAACTGCTACTTTTATTGGTTGGCAAATGGGCGGATGGAGCGGGGCACTATTGGCGACCCTGGGAATATTTTTACCTTCTTTTGTACTTGTTGGCTTTCTAAATCCATGGGTGCCTAAGCTAAGGAAGATAAAGATATTATCGGCTTTTTTAGATGCAATAAATGCAGCTTCGGTAGCAGTAATAGCCGCAGTATGTGTACACATGAGCAGAGATGCAATTACAGATTGGAAGACAAGCATTATAGCTTTATTGAGCCTAATAGTATTGCTTGTTTTTAAAAAGGTGAATAGCGCGTTTATAGTAATAGGTGGCGCTGCAGCAGGATATTTACTTACTTTTTTATAAAAAATGGATTTAAATAAAATTTGAATGATCCAACATTAATCGTAATATTGCAATTAAACGATTGAATATGGGAGCCACAAAAACAGATCTATTCTCTAAAAAACAAAATGAAATAGCAGATATGGCCAAGGCCATTGCACATCCGGCACGGATCGCAATATTGCAACAGATAGTGAAGGTAAATGGTTGTGTATGTGGAGACCTGGTAGATGAATTAGGATTAGCACAGCCAACTATATCGCAGCATCTAAAAGAGCTGAAAAATATAGGACTGATACAAGGAACTGTAGAAGGAACAAGTATGTGCTATTGCATTAATCCCAAAGGATGGGAAAAATACAAGACATTATTTACTGATTTCTTTAAGACATTACCACCTATAGATGCAGGTTGTTGCGGACCTGATTGCTGCAACTAAAGATAAAAACGTGAAAAAATATTTAGCTGAGTTTTTAGGAACGTATGCACTTGTATTTGCAGGGACAGGTGCAATAATAATTGATCAGGAAACCAATGGTAGTGTTACTCATGTGGGAGTTGCCATCACTTTCGGACTAATAGTGATGAGCATGATCTATACATTTGGAAACATTTCCGGAGCCCATTTGAATCCTGCGGTGAGCATTGCATTTGCAGTTGCTAAAAGATTTGACATACAGCAATTACTACCTTATATAGTGAGCCAAATAGCAGGTGCATTATTTGCAAGCATTACTTTACGATTGCTATTCCCAAATAATCATTTGCTGGGAACTACATTGCCTGCAGGCAGTGCTATGCAATCGTTCGTACTGGAGTTTATACTTACCTTTTTCTTAATGCTGGTAATAATAAATGTAGCTAGCGGCAGCAAAGAACAGGGGATGTTTGCCGGACTTGCTATAGGGGCTGTTGTGGGGCTCGAGGCAATGTTTGCAGGGCCAATATGTGGGGCGTCGATGAACCCGGCAAGGTCTATCGGGCCGGCTATTATTAGCTGGCAAATTCAATATTTGTGGGTTTATATTGTTGCTCCTATTGCAGGGGCTGTCGCGGCCGTTCCGATATTTAAAATAATAAATGGTAAATAATGAAGAACGTACTTTTTGTATGTATCGAAAATAGTAACCGCAGCCAAATGGCACAAGCATTTGCCAATATATATGGGGAAGGTAAAGTGATGGCCTATAGTGCAGGATCGAAGCCTTCGGGAAAAGTAAATGAAAAGGCTATTGCAGCGATGAAAGAGTTGGGATATGACTTGACAACCCATCAATCGAAGTCGCTTGATGATTTGCCTGATGTTGTATTTGACTATGCGGTTACTATGGGATGTGGGGACGCTTGTCCGCTGGTGCGTGCAAAGAATCGGGTAGATTGGGAGATTCCTGATCCGAGGGATATGGACGAAGCAGCTTTTAGGGAGATAAGGGATATGATTGGAGATAAAGTGAAGGAACTCTTGAGAGGTGAGTTGAATGGTGGATAGGATTATTCTTCAAACTAAAGGTCTCGCTTAAGCCAATGCGGATATGCGTTTGTGGCTTGTGTAGTCAAAGATTGCTTCGAAGCTCGCAATGACCCGTTTTATTCTGCTTTTATTCAGCGAGATATTTTACTGGGTTCAATAAAAGTCCCTTTTTATATTCATCTGTCTTTGTGGTTTGAAAGGTTGTTTTGTCGCAGTACCTTGATTAAGGAGATTCTTCACTGCGCGGCTACTGCACATGGCTGAGGGCTTCGTTCTGAATGACAATGTACCTATGCTTTTTGTAACTGCTCAAAAAGTTTGATGACCTCTATTGCTTCTTTTACATCGTGAACACGGAGAATGTTTGCTCCTTGCTGCAGGGCAACCATG
>DATNFP010000114.1:0-14724 GCA_035606335.1 Flavipsychrobacter sp.
TTGTATTGATAAATGTAATCGCCATAGGTGGTATTGGCTGATTTATTGAGCTTATTCAGGTCTATAGTATCTGCATTAGCTATATAAGTGCCGGTAGTACTCGATGCTGTATAATTTATGCTGCCTATATCTGTAATAGAAATGGCTATCCAGAATAGATAACCGCTATTTTTGCCAACCATTCCTTCCAAAGGGGTATATTCATAGCGTAATCCTAAATCCAATCCAAGTCCCGTATTATTAAGGCCATTTTGCAATGCTACAAATGGATTGCCTTCACTGAGCCATTTATTTGCGTAAGGCGTAAATGCAAAATTTACAACACCGCGCACATTATTCATCATATTATTTTCATACACATTAAATTTCAGGTCAGGAGTACCAACACCCGCGGCGCCTGCTCCAATCAGATATTTCACACCTATGCCACCTGTCAAATTATGTTCCTCTGAATGATAAAGATATCCTGAATAGATGAGATTGATCTCGCTAAAAAACTGACTTGTTAAAGAGAAATTATTAAGTGAGTATGCATCAGGATGATTCTTCGGCTTGCCATCTATTAATCCAAAAACATCCGGGTTTAAATTGTCAACATTTAGGAAGTAGCGACTGCGGGTAGTGATAGCAAAATTGTATTTTTTCTTTACTTTAAATGAAACTGCGGGCCCTAATATGTCTATATTCATCCATACGGCCTTATTACCGGGATCATTATCTTTAAAAAAGTCCTGTCCTTCTACCCAGTTTCTAACGATTTTGCCATTCCTTCTAAATAGATAAGCATTGGACCCTGCAAGAAAGCCAAAGCCTGCTAAGTTTATCTGCATCACATCATCATTTACTGCAAATGCAGGATTATTAAACGTTTCTGTTATGACATTTTCAGTATTATTTAATCCAATGAAAGATTGAGAAAAAGTGTTAATGGAGGTAGTATTTGTGATGGCAATAAATATTAGTAATACAACATTTTTAAGGGCCATTAAGCTCAACGTTTCTTGTAAATTACAGGAAATGAATGTTTTAAACAAAAAACATTCATTTAATTAGAAATGGTCCGGCTCATCCTCGGATTCAGGGATAAGTATGTGCTTATTTACTAATGAGCGGTGATAAATAGAATGTTTTACATATTTGCGCGTTATAAAATAAGAGAGCGCGGTTACAATCATTAACGGAACAAATAAAGTATAGCCTCCGGTTATCTCAGCTAATAGGAAAATGCCCGTAAGAGGCGCATGCATCACACCTGCTAATACCCCAGCCATTGCCGCAATAATAAAATTGGGTGTATTCAAATGATACAATCCGGACTTATTAATAGTAAACGCATACACAAAACCAACCAATCCTCCCATAACAAGCGAAGGTGCAAATATACCTCCATTGCCACCTGCACCTGTAGTAAGGGAGGCGCTAATAGCCTTAAATCCTATCAACAATATAGACATAGTTATTATAGCCCATGTTTTGCCGCCTTCACTATGTAAGAAAGAATGAGCGGTAAGATCACTGTAATTGCCATGAAGCAACGTTGTAATAAGATAATAGCCTTCACCATACAATCCCGGCATCATAAAGATTAATAAACAAAGAGGTATGCCACCCATCAGCCAGGTTTTCCATGTTAACTTCTTTCTGTCAAAATAGCCTTCCAGGTTTTCAATTATGAAGGTTGTGTACACAGAAACAAAGCCACACAATGTCCCTAATAAAATATAAAAAGGGATCGCCTTTAAATCCCACCCATTAATAACTAAATAAACAAATTTACCCGGATACAAAACTTGTGAAATAACGGTAGCGGTAGCCGTAGAGATCAGTAAGGGTATAAAAAAGGGAATATTAAAATCAAGCATTAACACCTCAAGTGCAAAAACAATTCCTGCTATCGGGCTGTTAAAAATTGCAGCTATGCCACTTGCAGTACCACAGGCCAGTAACAATGTTGTGTCTTTATAGGATAGCCTGAGATCCCGGGCTGTATTGGAGCCAATAGCTGCCCCCGTTGCAACAATAGGTGCTTCCAAACCCACAGAACCACCCAGGGCAACTGTAAAAGCACTGGTGAGCATGTGCCCGAATATATGCTGTTTCCCAAGCTTTGCCTTATTAGTATAAATGCTATCTACGATAAAGCCAACGCCTCTTGTCAATCGGCCTTTGAAAATTCTACGTAGCAATACTAACGATATCCCAACACCTATCAATGGGAAAATGGCTGTCAACCAATTATCATGCATCAGGTCATTTAGCTGTCTTGCTTTATGTTCCACATATTGAACGGATATCTTCAGAACAACAGATGCCAGCGCGGCCAATGCACCAACAATAAAGCTGACGACAATAAGGTAATTACGTTGTTTAATGTATTTGCTGCGGAATTCATCCAACCTGACAAGCAACTTGCTAAAATGTCTCTGATAGTTACTCATAAGTCTGCCCTGCTATCTTAGAAAATGCAAAGGTAGGTATTCGGTTTGCTAATCAGTGAACTTTACATTACTTTATACATACGTGTAGCAGTATGCACATATTCCGATGGCTCAAAGGCACTGTCAAAAGTTTCTTTTAGCTGGTTAAGCTTCACCTCCAGTTTGGCTACATGGTCACCTATTTGAGGGTCTGCCTTGTATTTGGATATAAGAACATCGTATTTGTCAATATGTTGTCTGATTCTATATGTAATATCGCCATATTTCATTTTTAAGGATTGCACATCCATCAACTGATAATAAATGTTTTCTTTCCAGTTCTTAGGATCTTTGCCTTTCATATCAAGCACATACTTTGCTGCTTTGTCCCGCAATATGGTAAGGTATAAATATCTTGCATTTGCATCGCTTTGACGCGTAAACTCATTATTAAAATCATCCCGATCAATATTTACCATACGAAGGTTTCTGTTTAATGCAGAATCATAATATACCTCCATCTCGGAAAGTGATTGCGTTATGCCGTCCCACTCATGCTCTATCATATTTTTATCTGTAGTGAATTGACTCAACTTAGCAGTAATCGCAAACATTTTTTCAGCTTCTTTTTTTAATGCCCGCTTTTTATGGCCTATTGAATTCACATACTTAGCCATTCCGGAAAATAATAGTTGAGAATAAGCGCCAACTAATGGTATACCAAAAGAAATGTTGCCGGTAGAAGATATTATGTCGCTAACAGCGCCAAGCGTAGCATCATGATCTTTATATTTATCTACATACACCTTAAATTTTTCAAAACCTGATTGAAAACCTTCGTAATTAACGGGATTGCTTGTTTCGGTCAGTGTATTAAAAAAATCTCTTGTAGTATGGAAAAGTAGCAATGGCTTAATTTCCCTATCCATTGAAGCGAGGTTGATAAGCGCCGATTGGTAATTTGCCTGGTAAATGTTCAACTCATTCTGCTCAAGTGCTTTCTGCTTATCTTCCAGCACTTGTACACGTTCCATTAATTTATCTACTCTTTCTTTAGGATTTCCTGTAATTTTTATCAGGCTATCAAGCTTACCTACTTTAATGTCTAATCTGGAAATTGTAGAGTCAACCGCTTTATTTTTTATCGACAGGTTTTCCTGTATATCACTTAGTATTTTATCCTTTATATTTTTTTCTGTTAATGTTGTATCAACAGTGTCGGCATATACATTTAAGCATAAAACGCCCAAGACTACTGCGAGTAGCAGCTTTTTCATATGCAGCAATTTAACGTTATGCAAAACTAATCAAATCGCGAACCAAACTTTTGGCACAAGTAATTTTTTTATCCGCTTTAACAATAATATTAGAAAATTATTAAACGGGTATTTGTCTTTTTTCAAACAATGAACTTTCAAACTATCTTTGCCCCGTATTTCTAACTCAAAAGCAATAAATAAATGAAAGTAACCGTAGTGGGTGCCGGCGCTGTAGGTGCAACCTGTGCCGATAATATAGCCCGCAAAGAACTGGCAGAAGAGCTGGTACTCGTAGACATTAAAGAAGGCTTTGCCGAAGGTAAAGCGCTCGACATTTCGCAAACTGCATCATTGCTTGAATTTGATACACGCGTGATAGGTGTAACCAATGATTACAGCAAAACTGCTAATTCAGATGTAGTAGTTATCACTTCCGGCATACCTCGCAAACCGGGTATGACCCGTGAGGAGCTGATCGGCACTAATGCGCGAATAGTGGAAGATGTTAGTAAAAACTTACTGAAACATTCACCTAATGCTATAATTATTGTTATTTCTAATCCAATGGATACGATGACATACCTGGCATTGAAAGCCACAGGCTTGCCTAAAAATCGCATCATTGGTATGGGAGGGATATTAGATAGCGCCCGTTTTAAGCGCTATTTGCAGTTGGCCCTCAATTGTTCTTCAAACGACCTGCACGGAACAGTGATAGGCGGTCATGGAGATACAACAATGATTCCATTAACACGCCTTGCATCTTTGAATGGCCTTCCCGTTTCTAACTTCCTCAGCCAGGAGCAACTGAAACAAATTGCAGCTGATACGATGGTTGGTGGCGCCACTCTTACAAAACTATTAGGCACTTCTGCATGGTATGCTCCGGGTGCTGCAGGAGCTGCATTGGTAGAAAGCATCGTCCGCGACCAAAAGAAAGTTTTCCCTTGTTGTGTATACCTTGAGGGTGAATATGGACAGAAAGATATTTGTATGGGTGTGCCTGTTATAATTGGGAAAACAGGTTGGGAAAAAATTATAGATTATAAGCTGAACACAGAAGAACAAGAATCATTTAATAAATCTGCAGATGCCGTACGCAATATGAACAATGTATTAGATACATTGGTTCAGGCATAATTAACCATATTGTTAAAACAAAAGCCCTGGTTCTCACGAACCAGGGCTTTTTATTGATCATTTAATATCTTACTTTTTATATCCGCTGATGGTAGGATAAAAATTACTTCCTGTGGTCTCTCCAACAATTGGAGAACATTCTATAATGTTATTCAGCTTGTTTTTCCATATTAAATTACCACTTGCTGTATCTACAACATAAAACGATTTATCGTAACTACCAAAGTAAACACGGCCATTGTAAACTAATGGGGAAGACTTTATTGCTCCGCCTGTTGCAAACTTCCATTTTACAGATCCATCCAGGATATTAAATGCATACAACGTATCGTCGTAGCTGGCTGTAAAAATCACCTGGTCGCTGGCTGTAGGTGAAGAAACTATACGATCGTAGGTACGGGATACCCAGCGCGCTATACCTGTAGCAGTATCTACACAATACAAATAGGTATCATCACTGCCGAAAATAACATTACCACCATAAACAATAGGCGAGCTCTCAATAGCTGCACGTGTATGGTATTTCCATTTTAATGTACCACTCACAGCGTTGAGTGTATACAGATTAGAATCATAGCAACCAATATATACATTACCACCACTCACAATAGGTGATGATTTAAAATAATTGCTGGTACCTGCATTATAACTCCATATAATAGATCCATCAGTTTGGTTTACTGAATATACCTTGCCATCATAGCTACCAAAAATCACGTTACCATTGTATATGGTAGGAGAAGATATTATCTGGCCTCCTGTAGCAAATTTCCATTTTACAGCATAAGTATTAATATCAAGTGCATAAAGTGTATCGTTAACACCGGCTACATAAATCATATTGCCGCTGGAAATAGGACTCGCTATGATCTGTGAATTGATACTGATCTGCTTAACTGTTTTACCTGTATTCTTATCGAATATATAAATGTTGCCATATAATGTTGGTACAAAAAGATTGTTACCTATCAATATTGGGGTAGCATTTACGTTATTGCTAACGCTGCTGTGCCAATGTTCTTGTCCGTTTTGCGGATCAAAAGCATACACAATATCATTATCACTGCTGATAAACACAGATGAAGAGTATGATGGAGATAACGGCTGATCTGAGCTATAATTAGATTTTTGGCAAGCAGTAAAGAACACTACTACACCTAAAGCCATTAAAAGATTTGTCCAACGTTGTGGCATGATTAATAAAATTAGAAATTATTGTTAACGCAAGATATGCTTTTGAATAGTTTATTACAATAGCATGCAAAAAAAATCCGGTCTTTTATTAAGACCGGATTAAATTCTTATTTAGTTGGTATTATACCGGCATTCTTTCTTTATGACGTTTTACCTGGTTAACCATGGAATCAAAGGCCAGATCAAATGATTCTTCAAATGTTTTGCTCTGATGCTTCACAAAATATGAATGCTTGGGAACATATACTTTTATTTCAGCGATCTTATCCTTGATTTGATGCACTACGCCATCCAATCGTAAATAAACCTCCACGCCTATTATACGGTCGTGAAATGTCTTAAGCTTTTCAACCTTGCTGTTTATATGTTCCATCAGTTTGCTGTCTGCATCAAAGTGCACAGTTTGAATTTGCACATTCATAGTTAAAACTTTTTAAAAGTTAAAAAATATATTATCCTCGAGGATGATTCAACTTATGAATCTCCTTCAACTTTTCAATATTGTTATGCGTATAAACCTGGGTTGCCGCAAGGCTGCTATGACCAAGCAGATCTTTTATAGCCTGGATATTAGCCCCATTATTCAATAAATGCGTAGCAAAAGTATGCCGCAATACATGGGGGCTTTTCTTTTGCAGCGTTGTAATGTTACTCAGGTACTTTTTTACCGTTCTATATATATAACCTGCATATAAGGGTGCACCTGTACTAAGAACAAGTAAATGATCCCTGCTATAATTTTCAAGTTTTGTTTTTTCGTCTATATAATCTTTTATCGTTTCCAACAATGCAATGCTTACAGGTACTAACCGTTCTTTGTTGCCTTTTCCAAGTATCCTTATTTGCTTCAGGCTCCATTCTATATCAGTTTCTTTCAGTTGTTGCAACTCATTTCTACGCATTCCTGTCTGGTACAAGAGCTCACATATCATCCGGTCTGTAAATCCTTTAAAACCTTCATCATATTGCAATTCTTCCAATAGGAATTCTGTTTCCTTTTCCTTCAGATAAGCAGGAAGACGTTCAGGTAAGCGCTGAGCATGAAGCTGGCTTACCGGATTTCTTTCTACCAGTTGTTTTTTGAGTAAATATTTAAAAAATGAATTTAAACTGGATAATTTACGGTTCACAGTACGGGCGACCTGAGCATCGTCCTTAAGTGTGGCTAACCAGCTACGTATATGAAAATGTGTTATTTTATTTGGCTCTTGTAGATCAAATTGTTCCAGAGCGAATTGACGGAATTGTTCTATATCCTGTTGATATGCTATTTGGGTATGTTGAGAATATCTTTTCTCAAAGCGCAAATATTGCCTAAAATCGATCTCCCATTGCTCAAACATAAATGCCTGGTAACATAAATGTACACATTTACATTACCAGGCACAAGTATATTTTCAAATAATACTGTTAAAAGTATTATTCCTCAAATTTGCCTGCAGCAAGCTGTTGACGATATACAGCTTTCAACACTTCACCACGACGTCTTATGGATGGTTTGGTGAAAGACTGACGATCACGCAACTGATTGAGAATGCGTGCTTTTTCGTATTTCTTCTTATACTTTTTCAGCGCTTTATCAATGTTTTCGCAATCTTTAGAATCAATTATCAGCATATTTTTATACCCCCTTTTAGTATTGGGACAGCAAAGGTAAGAATTTTTCTTATTAGTCCAAACTTTTAACGATACAAACCCACCAAATCAAATAATTTTGAGACAATAATTACGTTTGTAATTTACATACCATATTGATTATGCGCTATCCCGTCTTAATAGTTATTTTATTAATATTTCTTTCAGGCTTTTTATTCTATTCTTGCCAGAAATGGCATGACCCTAAAGGATACACTGACCCAAGGTTAACTAACCCTTATTGCAATGATCCATCAGCTGTAAATTATAACTGGGGTTTCCCCGGCAGGCCTGACGACAGTATATGCTACTACCCTACAGATTTTTATAGGGGTAGGTTTATCTACACTGATTCCATTTATTTAAGCGACAATACATTTTCATACTCTAAGGTGGATACCCTTTTATTTTCAGCCCTTTCTAAAACAAATATCGCGGCAACCGGCTTTTGCAATTTTGTAGATTCGTTTCATTTTACAGTAGATAATACAATAAAAGCAACCCTCGATACGGTTGTCGGAGGGTTCGGACAATCATTTTGCGATGCGACCGATACGGTTAACGGGTCTATCACAATAGACCCCATAGATAGCAGCCTTTACCATTTCAACCTTACAGTAAATGGTACTGCCGGGGTTACTTATCACTTAGGATCAGCAATAAAAGAATAAATCATTCATGTTCACAGGCATAATTGAAACTACAGGCATAGTAAAAAAAGTTATTCCCAATGGGTCAAATGTCGATTTTTGGATTGCCAGCAATATAACCAGCGAGTTAAAAATTGATCAATCGGTTGCACACAATGGCGTTTGCCTTACAGTTGTGGAATTAAACGGCGACAGGTATCGCGTAACTGCAGTAGCCGAAACATTAGCGAAGAGCAATTTAAATAGGTGGAAAGAGGGCGACATAATAAATATTGAGCGCTCATTAAAGGTGGGAGACAGGCTTGACGGACATTTTGTACAAGGGCATACAGATTCAACAGCAGCCTGCCTTGAAAGACAAACGTTGGAAGGCAGTTGGCTATTTCGCTTTAAATTTCCCGAACAATATGCTTCACTTGTGATAGAAAAGGGTTCAATATGTATTAACGGTGTAAGCCTCACCGTTTTTAATGTCGGGAGAAACGAGTTTACCGCTACTATTATACCATATACATTCGAGCATACAAATTTTAGCACAATAGACAAAGACAGCATTGTAAACATCGAATTTGATGTTTTGGGTAAATATTTATTAAGGTCGACAGCATTGGGCTTTTAGCACATCTTTTATATTTTTAAATAAAATCCCATCTTTATGTAAGTTGGTATGTGTTTATGCAAAAATTAGAGCTCAAACCGTCTTATGATGTATTAGTCATCGGTGCAGGTGTAGGTGGTCTTACCACAGCAGCTCTTTTAGGCAAAGCTGGGTTTTCTGTTTGTGTACTCGAAATGGCAGATCATGCGGGCGGCTATCTTGCGGGCTTTAGAAGAAAAAATTTCATTTTCGATACGGCTATACACTGGTTGAATCAATGTGCTCCGGGAGGTATGGCAAGCAAAATATTCGACATACTCGGTTCAGATCACCCAATAGCAATTCCTCAAACGCGTATTAGAAAATATAAAGGAGATACTTTTGATTACTTACTCACCAATGATCCTGATAAGTTAAAGCAGCAACTGATCAGCGAATTTCCTCACGAAAAAAAAGGAATAGAACGTTTTTTTAGAGCTGCCAAAAGATTGGGCAACTCATTTGAACACTTTAGTGATATTTTTCGCTCTGAGGAAACAATGTCATTTTTTGAAAGTGTAAAAAATAAACTGCACTTATTAAAATTTGCAATTCCTTTTATACCATATATAAGATATGATGGTGAAAAAGGAATTAAAAAAGGGCTAAATCGCTTTTTTAAAGACAAGCGTTTGCACAAAATCTTCTGCTCAGACACTGAACTTTTATCCTGTCTTGTACCTATAGGGTGGGCCTATTATGGCGATTATCAAAATCCTCCACAAGGTGGTGGGCAAGCGATACCCGAATGGCTTTCTTACATCGTATCCTATTATCAAAACCCGATTTACTATAAATGCAAAGTGAACAAGATATTGTTGGATCACAACAAATGTACTGGTGTATCTTTCGAGCATAGAGGTAGTGAATATTCTGTAGCAAGCAAATACGTAATAGCTGCTTGTGATATAGAAACAGTTTACGAAAAAATGCTTCCTGGTGACGTTATTTCCGACAAATTAAAAAACAAACTTCGCAAAGCCATTCTATATAGCTCGTCAGTTACTGTTTCTATTGCATTGGATTGTCCTGTTGATCAGCTTGGCTTCAATGAAGAGCTGGTTCATTTAGCAAACGAAAATGTACCAAGAAATGAGCATAGTAGCGGGGACCCAGAAAAAAGCGAAATAACTATTCTTGCTCCTTCTTTTCGGGATAGCACCCTCGCTCCCGAAGGCCAGGGAACGCTTGTCCTGTTTATACCGGCATATATGAACTATCGTGAACACTGGATGACAGAAAAAGATGAAAGTGGAAATTTTAAAAGAGGTGAAGAATACAAAAATTTAAAGCGGGAAATAGCTGAGGTGTTAATAAGAAGAGTTGAAGAAAAATTAGCGCCGGGACTGCATTCTCACATACTCTTTTATGATGTTGCAACTCCTGTTACTCATTGGCGATACACAGGAAACAAAGATGGAACAATGATGGGCACTAAACCGGGCAGAGAAAATATGCAAAACAAAGTAGCACATTACAAAACACCTGTTTCTAATCTTATAATCAGCGGGCATTGGGCAGAGTTGGGCGGAGGCGTACCTATAGCCGTAAAGGCAGCAGCCAATGCTACACTTCTTATTCTACAAAAGGAAAATAGACCCGCTTTCAAACTTTTGGCTAAATACATGGATGGGAAAATAAACGCGAATCAGCTAACCAGCAGTAACCATTTTAAGCAATATGACAATTCATGGAAACAGTCATTAACACCAGCACAAAAGCAGTCGCTACGTGAGAAACATTAATTATAATTGCGGAGCTGATAGTGCAAATTTCTTCAATCGTTCCAAAACAACACCTTTCCTATCTTCAAGAAACTCTAATCCCTCTTTTGTAACATCTTTTACTGCATCTCTTTCATCTTCATCCATGTCAATAGACGAAAAGTGAGTTATTTTATCAAGCATAATGCGGTCATCGTTATATGCACCAAGCACATCAGACAATTCATTTAATTCTTTTGAAGGAAAATGCTTTAACATGCCATAGGCTTCCTGCCAGTCATTTTCAGCAAACTTCATATTGTACATCATATCCTTCACTTCTTTACGATATTCATGTATTTGCTCATTATTGGGTTGGTATTGTACTACTTCGCAAATATTTTTAAGTTTCCTATTGAAAAACTTTTTGAATGTTTCTTTGTTAAGCGTCTGAAATTTATGATCTGTTATTTTATCCTTCAGCTTTTTCAATATTTCTTTATCATAATGCTTCTCCCAAAAATGTTTCTGCAAATCAATATTACCATGCAATTTATCTAAATAAGTTGGTAGCCTTACTTTCCATTTATCTATTCTTTGCCGCATAAGTTGGGCGTCACGTATGTTACCGGCTATATGATATAGGTCTTTATATTGTTTAGAGAGCTTTACATCAGGTTGTTGTTCATCTGTTGTTATAAGCCGCAGTAATGCACGGAATCTCTTGGTTTGTGTTCTTAATTTATGAATATACTCTTCATCAAATGTTGGGGATACTGCCTTGCTCAAGTCAGCAAGTTTGTCAACATCCTTTTCTAATATCTCTAATAATTTCTCTTTTCTCATAAACCCATTTTCATAGCCCCCCTAATTTACGAAACGTATATTACCTAATACCATTAACCATTTTAAAAAGATTCCTCCCCGTTGTCCGGTTTTTAAAGACTATTGCGTCATTATATAAAATTGATAATGGAAAACAGCATTTTTATCAACACATTTGATCTTCATAACCGCCTATTTAAAAATACACTCGACGGTGTGAACATTAACCACTCTTCAAAACGACTGAATAAAGAGACAAATCACATGAATTGGATAGCTGGTCATCTTGTATCCAGCCGTCATTCATTTGCTAACATGTTGGGCATTAATGAACCTGAAAAATATGCTACATTGTTTGCTGATCGTAAGGGGTTGGACGAAAATCAGGTGTACCCCCACCCTGACGACATTCAAAAGGAATGGGATAAAATATCCATTCTTATCAGACCACGCTTAGCTGGCATAACTAATGATGTACTAAACACCCCTTTGCCTCAACCCATCCCCGTTAACGACCAGACAGTAAAAGGGATGATAACTTTTCTGCTGGATCACGAAGCTTATCATATTGGCCAGTTAGGTATTTTACGTAAACACCTTGGTTACCCGGCAATGAGTTACAGATAGTTTCCAACAATCCCATATAAAATACATTTTTATTTATTAACTTAAAACAAAACAATTATGAAAGAGTACTTATTATTACTCAGAGGTGGCAATACTCCTCAAGCACAAGAAGTAATGGCTAAACACATGGAAAGCTGGAAACAGTGGATGGGCAAACTTGCCCAGGATGGAAAACTTTCAGGAGGCCAGCCATTGACTGGAGATGGAAAAGTAATGACAAATAAGGGCACAAAAATTACAGATGGCCCATTCGCAGAGAGTAAAGAAGTAGTTAGCGGCTATTTGCTTATAAAAGCGGCTGATTATAATGAAGCTACTACATTATCTAAGGGCTGCCCTATATTTGAACTTGACGGAATTATCGAAGTTCGGGAAATAGGCAACATGGATATGTAAAATATTCTAGCTGAAAGCCCGCGCTTTAAAGCGGGCTTTTCATTTACAAATGAAATTTTATGTCTCACCCTGATTCTATACATCCGCAAAAAATGGATGTTCAAAAGTTAGTCGCAGATCTAACGCGAACAGAATCGGGCAAACTTGTATCTGTTCTTACACGTATTTTTGGTGCACACAACCTCGCAATGGCAGAGGATGTGGTGCAGGATGTACTCATAAAAGCGCTGGAAAACTGGAGTGGTAAAGGCATTCCTGACAACCCTCCTGCATGGCTGTTCAGAGCCGCAAAAAATAAAGCCATTGATATTATAAGAAAATACAGACGCGAACAAACCTTTGCCTCAGATATTTCCTCGCTGCTCAATTCTGAATATACTACCGCAATAACTCTTAATGATTGCTTTAAAGATGAAGAAGTTCGGGATGATCAATTGCGCATGATGTTTGCGTGTTGTCATCCTTCTATTAGTGGAGAAAGTCAGATTGCATTAATATTAAAAACATTAAGTGGCTTTACTGTTGCTCAAATTGCAAAAGCATTTATTACGTCTGCCGATACCATTGAAAAACGGCTTTACCGTGCGCGCCAGGCATTTAGGGAAAACAATATCTCTCTCGAAATTCCAACCGGCCAATCACTGCAAAAAAGACTGGACAATGTATTGGAAACAATATATCTGCTATTCAATGAAGCATATAGCTCATCTTATCACGACTCACTGGTAAGAGAAGATCTGGCAGCCGATTGTATACGATTATGCACTTTATTAACAGCTCACCCTGCAACAAACACTCCTCCCACAGACGCATTACTTGCTTTACTTTATTTTCACGCGTCCCGCTTTTCTGGCCGTGTAAATGAGAATGGAGAACTATTGCTGATGAAACAGCAAAATCGTTCGTTATGGGATAAGGAAATGATAGAAATGGGAATATTTTACCTTGATAGGGCTTCTCATGGAGTCAAAATAAGTAGATATCACCTTGAAGCTGCCATTGCTTATGAGCATTGCAAAGCTGCTAAATATGAAGATACTGACTGGAAAGCAATAATGGACTATTACAATTTGCTGATACAGTTGGTACCCAGTCCCGTTATACTACTCAATAGAGCAATAGCCATAAAAGAATTAGAAGGCCCTGCCAAAGCACTGGAAAGTATAAAAGAGATTCCCGGCATAGGCTATCTGCAGCAATATTATCTGTTACATGCAATTCTTGGAGAATTATATTCAGAAATGCAGCAGACACAAACTGCCTTAGCTCATTATGAAAAGGCATTGAATTTATGCGTATCCACAACCGAAAAAAAGTTAATACAGCAAAATATAGACAAGCTAAAAAACGGAAGCGGCCTATAAAGCCGCTTATTGTTATTTGCGATAAAAATTATTTTTCATCAGCCGATGGCCCATACATACCCACTACAGGAACCTCATTCAATCGTAAGTATACCGAAAGTTGCCCGCGATGATGTATAAGATGGTTTAGTGAAAAATCTCTGATAACATCCTTTTTAGGTTTCTCCCAAAGTAATTGTCCTGCGCGAAGTAGGCGCCATGGCTTATTTAGCTCTTCATCGGTCACGTTTTCTAGTAGATCAACAGCTTTTGCTACTTTATCGCCGTGAATAGATAATAGCTCTTCAGTATTAGCCGCCACATGTGGCTTCTTTCCCGCCGTACTGACAAAATCGAATTCATCTGCTGTTATCGCCCTTGGTATCCATACATATAGCTCTGCTATATGGGTTGCCAATCTACCTAAATGCATACTTTTTTCATGTGGCGCCCATTCAGGATTATCAAACGGTACACGTTCTAATAATTTCCGGGTTTTTGCAGCTTCATATTGAAGCTCGGTAGCTATAGATTTCCCTAATGACATTGTACATGATTTTTGGCAAGTTTAATGTATAAAATGATTCAGCTACTTTTTATTTCTTTGTTATCTAATTGATAAAATTGATAATGGTAAAAAAATTATACTTGCTCTATATCCTGGGCACATTTATATGCATCACAAGCTGCGGGCAAAAAAATGATAAAAAGGAAATGACTGTAGCTTTTTATAACTGTGCAAATGTCTTTGATAATAAGCATGAGGATGGAAAAAACGACGAAGACTTTACCCCTGAAGGCAAATACCATTATACAGATAGGATATATCATCAAAAGCTTCATAATATAGCTACAGTAATACAGCAGATAGGGAAAAATGACGTTAGTAACCTGGCGA
>DATNFP010000115.1:0-41548 GCA_035606335.1 Flavipsychrobacter sp.
CGTCTTAATACACCTTCACTTCTGGCCCTTAATGGAAAAATGTGCCCGGGGCGGCCCAAATCCTCAGGTTTTGTATCAGGATCAATCAGAGCATGTACCGTTTTAGCACGATCCTGTGCTGAAATACCGGTGGTGCAGCCATGGCCTATCAAATCTACAGAAACTGTAAAAGGGGTTTGATGCAAAACAGTATTGTTTTCCACCATAAGATTCAATTTCAGTTCATCACATCTTGCCTCTGTCAGTGGTGCACAAATAAGCCCACGACCGTGCTTAGACATAAAATTGATAATTTCGGGAGTAACATTATGTGCAGCAGTGATAAAATCGCCTTCATTTTCACGATCTTCATCATCCACAACTATTAATAGCTTACCTTTCTTAAGATCTTCCAGTGCAGATTCTATTGTATCGAGCATATTTTTCTCCAACTAAATGAATTGCAAAGGTACGATGTATTGTATTTATATAAGGTATATAATCATCTATAATACTGATATTCAAAATATCATTATCAGTGATTTGTGAGCAGATTATTTACTTTTTTTAATACGCTCTCCATTATGAAATTGGGATCGTACTCAGTTTTAACAAACTCCATTGCATTAGCAGCTATTTGCATGGCAGCTGATTTATTTTGCAGACACCATTTTATCGTGTTTACAAATTCGTCTGAAGTGTTGGCCGGTAAATAATGAACATTGGGTTGGGCGTTGATACCCTGTATGCCAATATCGGTGCTTATCACTATTTTGCCCACTGCCATTGCCTCCAAAATTTTTACCCTGATGCCGCTACCAGAGCGCAAGGGGACTATTAATATTTTTTTATCTGCAATGAATTTATCGGCATCAGCTACCTCACCTACACATGTAACGCCTTCTGGGAGATTTTTCTTAAAGGATGCAGGCATGTTGCGACCAGCAAAAAAGAATTTAAATTCAGGGAGTACTTTGTGTAACCGAGGCCAAACTTCGGTTAGAAGCCAACTTATTGATTCCGCATTGGGTATCCAATCCATAGCACCAATATGATAGCCATTCCACTCTTCCTGTTGCGCTACATGAGGTTTGTGTATATCAAGCGCAAATGGCGCTACCTGAATATTTTTACTAATACCTGTCTGCCTTATCACATGGGCGTCAATACCAGTAATAGGCAATAATAAATCGAATTGTTTCCATGCTTTTTCTTCAAAATTGCGAATACGTTTTGCCAGGTCTTTTAAATAAATACGCTTGAGAGGATGTGATGTTTTATTCGCGAGCCGTTCCCAGACTTCATATTCTATATTATGCACACGCAATATTGCCAACGCTTTGCTTTGTTTTTTTATATAAGGTAAGTAGGTGGCAAGAAATACACTTTCGAACTGTATTGCGTCAGGATCAAACTTCTGAAGAATATCTTTTATTTTCTTTAAAAATGAAAGATGAAAAAAACGGTCAGCATGATTTGCCTCTTTACTAAACAGGAAATTTTTTATAGTGCCTAAAGGCTTTACCCTATTATCAACATCTACTGTATCGAAAGCGTGAATGTATGGATACAAACGTTTGAGATCGGCCTCTGAAACAGCATGGCGATGAGTGTGCATGGCTAATAAATACACTTGCCAGCCAGCCTTATGATACCCTTCGATCATTGCATGCATAGCCAGATTACCACCATCATTTAATGGATATGGTATTCGATTTGTAAGAATGAGAATACGCCGAGGTGCCATTTGCTACTACAAATATAAAACGCAACTTTTAAAGCGTTATTTTTACACATGCTCCGGAAAAAAATAGTTTTTCTTGGTTCCAAGCCAATAGGATATGATTGTTTTGCATATTTAATATCCCAAAAGGATATTTTAAATATTGAAATAGCTGGTTTATTGACAAATACGAGAAAAGAGTTTGGGGATGCCCACGATCTGAATACTCTTGGAAATGAACATGACATTCCTGTATTTGAAGATATGGACGAAATACCAGAATGTGACATAATCTACTCCGTGCAATACCATTGGATATTGAAAGCCGATGATATTAAAAAGGCAAAACAGGCCGCAGTAAACCTGCATATGGCCCCATTACCGGAATATCGTGGAAGTAATCAATTCTCGTATGCTATAATTGATGGCAAAAAGGAATTTGGCACCACTATACACCAGATAGACACACGAATAGATCACGGAGATATATTGTTTCAAAAAAGGTTTCCGATCCCCGATAATTGCTGGGTGAACCAATTGTATGAGCTTACTTATGATGCTTCCCTGGATCTATTTAAAGAAAGCTTACAAAATATAATTGACGGCAATTATAAACCAATAATACAACAATCTCTTTTATCAAAGTATAGCACGTCTCTTCACTTCAGAAAAGAAATAGTGAAGCTAAAGGAAATAGACCTAGGTTGGGGAAAAGATAAAATAGAACGATATATCAGAGCTACATCAATGCCGGGATTTGAGCCACCCTACTTTTTACTGGATGGAAAAAAAATTTATTTCTCACAATCGCATTCATGAGCCGCATAAAGCATATCGTACTTACAGTAACCTCAGAACCCAATTATGACCAGCGGATGATCCGCATCTGCACTTCATTACACAATGCAGGCTACAAAGTAACTTTAGTGGGTCGTAAGAGACCAAATAGTAAGCCCTTGATAGAGCGGCCATACCAACAAGTATATATCAAACAACGAGTAGACAGTGGAAAACTGCTATACCTGATATATAATGTAAAGCTGCTTTTTTATCTATTATTCAAAAAAATGGATGCGGTATGCGCTATTGACCTTGATACTATCCTGCCTGTGTACATAACATCGAAAATAAGAAATATAAAAAGAGTGTACGATGCGCACGAGCTATTTTGTGAAATAGAGGAAATAGCGAGCAGGCCTGCCGTACAAAAGGTATGGTACTGGATAGAACGGCACACCGTCCCACATTTCAAATATGGGTATACTGTAAACAAGAGCTATGTGGATGAATACAGAAAGATGTATGGCGTGGAATATGAAATAGTGCGAAATGCTACCATCCTTAAACCACTAATAATTCCTGAAAAAAAGGAACGATATATCCTTTACCAGGGTGCAGTAAATAAAGGACGCTGTTTTGAGCAGCTTATCCCAGCAATGCAATTAGTGGATTCGAAATTAATAATATGCGGGGAAGGCAATTATTATACAGAAGCGCAAGAGCTTGTCAAAAAAATGAACCTGGAAAATAAAGTAATATTCAAAGGATATATACCTCCACAAGAGCTGCCACAATATACATTGAATGCCTACATAGGGATTACGCTTTTTGTAGGTACAAGCAAAAGCAACATATTGTCGTTAGCCAATCGTTTTTTTGATTATATGCACTGTGCGGTGCCACAGTTAGGCGTGAAATATCCTGAGTATGAAAATATCAATAGTGAGTATGAAATAGCATCTCTTATCAGTGATGTAAGTCCCCAAAATATTGCAGACGCATTGAATAAATTATTAAACGATACTGAGTATTACCACAGGCTGCAGCAAAATTGCTTAAAGGCCCGTGAAGTATATTGCTGGCAGGAGGAAGAAAAAAGATTATTAAGTGTTTATCAAAGGTTATTTCAATAATGGGAGATAATATAAATCAATCTTTGGAGCAAGCAGGTATTAGGTTCAGTGTAGTTATACCTGTGTATAATGCCGCATCTACTATCGCTTTGGCCATTGAGTCCTGCCTGGCACAATCCTATTCCCCCTTTGAGATTATCGTAGTGAACGACAGAAGCACAGATAATACTGAAAATATCATCCTGGAAAAGTATGGCGAAGCAATTAAATACAAAAAATTGTCCCAAAATATGGGTAGTTCTGTCGCAAGGAATAATGGGATGGATATGGCTACAGGAGATTATATTGCTTTTCTTGATGCTGATGATATGTGGCATAAAGACAAGTTGCAAATGGCAAATATCATACTGAATACAAAACCTGATATTGACCTTTTATATCACCCCTTTACAACGGAAAATATAATTAACAAACGATTACCCGAAAACACTGTTTTGTATCGCCTGCCTTTTGTAAAGTTATTACTCACAAATATCATTGGAACGCCATGTGTTGTAATGAAGAACAGTAAAGATTTCAGATTTGAGCCGTCAATGAGGTATATGGAAGACTATGACCTATGGCTACGGATCGGTTACAAGCATAAACTTTATTTTATTAATCTGCCATTAACACAACTTGGAAGGCCAATATTATCAAAAGGAGGATTGAGCGCTAACCGATGGAAAATGCGTAAAGGAGAAATGCGCGCTTATGTACGGTTGCTAAAGCTAAACCCACTTTTTGTATTTCTTCTTCCTTTTCTTATTATTTCCAGCCTTCTCAGATACCTTGGGAAACTGTTTCAACGAAAGGCTTAAAGCATACCCGCGGCGGAAATTTCCCGAACTACGCCTTGCTCTATCCGGACTACACGAGCAGGGTATTTCTGGATTATTGTATAATCATGTGTTGCCATAATAAAAGCTGTATGATAATCTCTGCAGATGTTGAATAATAATTGCATTATCTCATCGGTTGTATCAGGATCAAGATTACCGGTTGGTTCGTCTGCCAGGATAAGTTTTGGATTGTTTAATAAAGCACGGGCTATATCAACACGCTGTTGCTCGCCACCGGACATTTCGTAGGTCATTTTAAACCCTTTACCACGAAGGCCCACTTTACTGAGCACATTCTCAATTTTTTCCTTCATTAACATCTTATCTTTCCAACCTGTAGCCTTCAATACAAACTCAAGGTTATCATACACATTTCTATCAGTTAATAAGCGAAAGTCCTGAAATACGATGCCAAGATTACGACGTAATAAAGGAACTGTCTGCCACTTTAAATTCTTAAGATCAAACCCAGCTACATTTCCATCCCCCTCTCTAAGATATAGATCACCATATAATGTTTTTAAAAGGCTGGATTTACCACTTCCTGTTTTACCTATCAAGTAAACAAATTCTCCTTTATTTACTTCAAAGTTCACATCAGTTAACACCAGGTTATCGCTTTGATAAATATTTGCTTGTCTTAAATAAACTATGTTGCTATCTGTCATCTAAATCTCTTTTTGCAAATGTAATATCTATTTCTACCGCACATGTAAAATAAGTGATTCCGGTGAACATAAAAAATAGCGCTCCGATACCGGAACGCTATTTTTTAAACAGTAGGAAAGATATATTAGTACGCTACAAGCTTTTCTGTATGAGTTTGTTCAGGAGTTATTACCTGTACCATGTACATTCCTTTTGCAGTAAGAGCTGAAGAAGGAATCTCGATGCGAGTAGTACCACTTAATAATTGCTGTGTTTTGTAAATAAGCTTTCCGGTAATGTCTGTTACATTTACTTGTGCCGTAACATTATTTTCACCCTTTACGATTACATAAGAGTTGCCATTTGTTGGGTTTGGGGCAACTACAATGCCTTTATCACCCGGCAATATCGTATTAACACCAGCCGGATCAGCACTAATATTGAAACGATCCAAATAAAAGTTATTGCTAAAATTACCTGGTTTGTAGCGAAAACGGAAAAAAGTGCTACTTGTTTTTGCTGCAGAAGGTATGGTAATACTTTGCAGGCTCCATTCACCTTGATAAAGTGGTTGATAAGGAATACCAAGTGAACCATTATTTGCAATTTGTTTCTGATAAAGTTTTGCCATTGTAGTCCAATCTTGTCCACAATCTGTAGAATAATCAACTTCCATGGTATCATTCATAGCTACAGAGCTTCCTGTGCGAGAAACACCAGCGTACATATAGTTAAGATTTGCATTGTTATTTGAAGCCAGGCTTGTAAGATCAAAGGCGGGGCTAAACAAATCATCAAAATCGCCCAAGGGAGTTCCTACATAAATGTCGGGATAAGTGCGAAAGTCATAACCATTATATACTACACAATTTTTATCGTAAAAGCCAGTATTAGTGCTATAAGACCATTTAAAATCATTATTAAAATAATTGAATGTTGGCCAATGGCTTAAATCACCACTTGGTGCAAATTCTTCATAATAACCGTCAGGATTAGTACCTGTAGGATCTGCAACATATACAGCACTATCTCTGGTAATTGTATTGCTACCAGCATTTGAGGTTGCTGTGAGGGATACGCTTACCCAGCCCGGCTGAGAAAAGCTATTGACAACGGTGGTCAATGACGTAGAAGTAGGAGTGGTTGCACCATTCGAGAATGTCCAATTAGCACCAGTTACGGTATCGTTCCAGCTCTGATTTACAAAACGGAAGTTTTTGTTTTCACACAAGAAGTGTGGAACATCCTGTGTTTTCTGACTGTGAGCAAAGGTTGTATTATTATACTGAATTGAAAAATCAGCAACCGGAGGCAAATCAGGCGTAGGAGCATTAGCGCCAGTGCGAGTTAAATTAAATACTGTAGTTAAACTATCACGTCCGGCAACATCGCTATTTATTGTAGAACGCATACGGGCAGCCTGACCTTTTGTAAACATAGTTTTACAACTAGCATAGTTCATAATATTCTGAACATTTGCAGTATCAGGATAGTCAACCAGTGAATCTACGCCTGGAGTAGCACTTGGATATAATTTGTAATATCCAGTAGCACAAGCTGTATCTGTATATGCAGGACAGCCGCCAAGCTCACCTTTTGTAGGAGGAGTGTCATCCACCAAATCATCGCCACATACACTGCCAGGGTTGTTTGTCTGGCCGAATGTGTGGTACAAGTTAAAGTAGTGACCCACTTCGTGAGGTATTGTGGCACCATCGCCATCTCCAGTAAGTGTGAGGAATTGAGCGTTACAAATTACCCCATCAATGAAGGGAATAGCAGCTCCAGTAGGAGGAAGATAAGCATAAGCTACTATAGTACCACCAGTGGCACCTTCGGTATTTTGATTAATGAAAGCTTCTGTCCAAATATTCAGATAAGACCTTGGATTCCAATCATCGAATTTTGCCTGATCGTCGCCACCATACGTAAGGTAGCTATAACGACGTGTAATTCCTTTTGTGGGGTTTCCACCAGGGTCTTTTGTTGCTAACTTAAATTGAAAATTTATTTTGCCAACGTAAGGTTTGAATGCGCCAATCGTATTACCACCAGATGTATCATTTCTTAACTGATAAAAGTCATTAAGGTTTTGCAACATTGCAAATATCTTATTATCAGAGACATTATCTTCTGTACCATAATCGTTTATAAC
Organism: Flavipsychrobacter sp.; assembly: GCA_035606335.1. GTDB lineage: Bacteria > Bacteroidota > Bacteroidia > Chitinophagales > Chitinophagaceae > DATNFP01. The sequence continues at coordinate 7,240 of DATNFP010000115.1, forward strand.
ATGCACAACAACCGGGACTGTAACAATAGTATCTGAGGCAGAAGTGGTTCTTTCCAATTTACCCAAATCCATTTTCTTCAGCTGTGCAGTTATATCATTTTCTAATTTATTCTGGTATGCCTTTATCTGATCTGCATATTCAGGGTGTTCCTTTATGATCTTGTCAGTCATGGGAATAGTTCCACAGAACTGAGCCTGACTCACACTTACTATTGAGACCAAGGCTGAAAGTAAAAGTATAACTTTCCTAGTCATTGTTTTAATTGTTAAGAGTTTCAAAAATAATTGTTAAAAAGGGTTGCCAAAGATATTCATTCTCCGTAAAAAACATAGATATTTTTTAAGGTTTTACTTCTTTATCACCACATTATACTTTCTCCAATTCTATTTTTAATTTATTATGAGTTTTTGCGTCATGTTGTTGTTTGCAATCATTACTGTAACAAAATACATCCCAGGTGCAGGGAAAATGTTTGCCTGCAAATTTTCTTTTACTATCGAATTAGGGGCAAACTGTGCTTGTTTCTGATATACAACTCTTCCTGCTATGTCTTTGATCTCATAACTCACTTTACCATCATTTCCTGTGATGAACATAAGTGTAGTATTGTCATGAGCCGGATTAGGATATAAGCGGAAAGTGTTAGGGAAAGAAGCCACCTGTTGCACATCTGTTGTCCACTGGCTTACAGAAAACTTATCCATATACAAATTATTTCCATTAGTGCCGGGCCAGTAGCGGAATTTAAAGAAAGCTTTATTTGCCCTGTATGCAACCGGAATATTAATTGATTGAGGCTGCCATTGAGTAGAAGATGGGGCAAACTCACTAGATTGCGCTCCATTGTTAATAAGGCTTGTACCACTTAAAACGCTAATTTCCTGCCATGTTTGTCCACAATCTGTACTAATCAATATCTGCATTGAGTCATTGATTGCCCTGCCAGGATTAACATACGCGCCGGCAGTGTAAAAGTTGAGATTAAGATCTCCTGAAGAATGGCCTGAAAGGTTGAAAGCAGGAGTAAAAATATCATCATAGTCCCCAGTAGGAGTTCCTGTTACATTGGCAGGAGAAACCCTATCGTCGAAAGAACGATACCTTATGCAAGCGCCATCATCATAGCCACCTTTATTATACCATTCCCATTTAAAATTGTTATTATAATAATTGAACATGGGCCAATTGGCAAAATCAGCGGTTGAAGCAAAATCCTGAGTATAATTACCGGGATAAAAGATGGTAGTATCAGCAACATATACAGCACTATCTTTTGTAATAGTATTACTGCCTGCATTGGAAGTAGCAGTAAGAGATACGCTTACCCAGCCTGGCTGAGTAAAACTTGTTTTTACAGAAGACATAATGGTAGAAGTAGGTGTACTTGCGCCATTAGAAAAAGTCCAGGAAACGCCAGAAACAGTATCATTCCAACTCTCATTCCTGAACACAAAAGGTACATTTTCGCACAGATAGTAATCGCGTCCTTTGACAAAAGGATCACTATTAGCTACCACAAAATCGGCTACCGGAGGCAAATCAGGCATTGGTGCCAAAGCCCCTGTTTTAGCCAGGTTAGCTGCACTATATAAGTTATTTCTTCCTGCTACATTACTTGCAAGAGCCAAGCGCATACGTTCAACCTGTCCCTTTGTGAACATCTTCTGGCAATATGTATAGTCCATAATGTTCTGGGCATTTACAGTATCAGGATAGTCAACGACAGAATCTACACCCGGAACAGCTGTGGGATACGTTTTAGAGTAACCTACAGCGCAGGTAACATCATACAATGCTGAAGGCACACAACCCACAGGATTATGTCCCATTGTAGGAGGGGTATCATCAACTTCATCATCACCACATCCTACACCCGGTTGATTAGTATTGCCCCATGGATGTTCCAAGTTAAACACATGGCCAAATTCGTGTGGTATGGCTTTATCATAATTCATATAGGAGTATAAACCTATGACCCCATCGTAATATGGCATTGCGGCTCCTGATGAAGGATAATATGCATAAGCTGCTGCCCCTGTATTTCCAGCACCGAAAGTATTGATGAACCATACATTGACATAAGAATCCTGTGGCCAATCATCAAATTTGGCCTGATCGCCGCCCGAAGCCGTAAGATAAGACTGGTGGCGGGTAATACCTTTTGTAGGATTGCCATTAGGATCGATAGTGGCTAAGTGTAATCTTATTTTAGGATTGCCAATATATTTTTTAAATGGAGCTATGACATCTGAAGTATCAGTATTTTGTAACTGATAAACGGTTGTCCAATAATTTACTGCATTTATAATAGCCGTATCATTTAAATTTTCAGCACCATAATCGTGAATGATGTGAATAACTATTGGAATATCATAATATGTAGAATCGTCGAAGGTGGAAGCAGTTGCAATTCTTGCAAATTTGCTCAAATTGATCTTCTGCATTCCAAGCTTTATGCTTTGTTCCAGTTGTGATTCGTAAACTGATATTTCAGGATGTTGCTGTTTTAGCTTCTGATATACTTCATCTGTGGCACACACTTTCTGAGAATAGCTGCTGCTGACTACGCATGATGCGGCTATTAATAATGAAAAAAACCGTTTAACCATTTCTTGCTTGCTATAAAATTTTTAGGCCGGAATTAAAAAAAGTTTGTAAAGATATAGGTAAGACGTAATAACGATGTCAGTCCTTTGTCATGGAAATAATATTTTTGCCAACATTGACCTTTATAACATTTTTATAACAAACATGCTAATAATTGTAGCAAAAGGTGAAGAAAGATATTATAGTAAAAATAAACATATATTAATATGAGGAATTTATAAATACTAAGGTTTAACTCAATACCGTTATTCTCTAGAATTGATCTCATTACTTAAAGTATAAAAAATCTTTCTTATGAAAACCCGAATTTCCTTATTTGTAACGTTTTTAATAATAATGTCATCAATTGTAAGTGCCCAAACTAGTTACATTATCAAAATCACTAATGTTAACGGTAAACTAGATACTACATATACAGATCCTCCTAAAGGTTATGTAGATGTTTTCCCAAGATTCCGTGGGGATGAGAACAAGTATATTCAAACACATATGCGTTATCCTTCTGATGCTAAGGATAAAAAAATTGCCGGCACGGTAGAAATAGATTTTACCGTAGATGAGGAAGGAAATCTAAGTGATATAACAGTGGGACGAAAATTATATCCATCCCTAGATGCAGAAGCAGTGCGATTAGTAAAAGCAATGCCTGCATGGAAACCTGCCATGAGAAGCGAAAAACCCGTGAAAGCGAGCTGGTATACTGATATAACCTTTAGATAAGATAAAGTATGCGTCGAATTGAGGCTTTGATCAAATGCTTCTGAAGCAAAAAGATATATGTACTCTTTTCGAATTATCCAATTATATAATATTGCTTCACAGCGTAAATTCTTTTATCTGAAAAAAGTTTGTTAGTGTTTTGTCAATGATTCTCATCTATTAGTTGTCTTATTATATCATTCTCATATTTGCTGAAGATTCAGGAATATGGACACAAATCTTATTCTTCTTGCAGACGCCTATAAGTATTCACATCATAAATTATACCCACCGGAGACAGCTAAAGTCTACTCTTATTTAGAGAGCCGTGGCGGCATGTTTGACGAAACAGTTTTCTTCGGCCTACAGTATATTTTAAAGAAGTATATGCAGGGAATAGTTTTTACAAAACAAAATATTGAAGAAGCGTCTTATTACCTTAATGAAATGTTTGGCAAGAGTGATGTATTTGACTCAGCCAACTTTAAATATGTAGTAGATAAATATGGAGGAAGGCTTCCCGTAACTATAAAAGCCATTGCGGAAGGCACAAAGGTGCCAGTGCATAATGTGCTGATGACGATTGAAAATAATGACCCGAAATGCTTTTGGCTTACTAATTTTCTTGAGACTACACTAATGCACGTATGGTATCCTACAACAGTAGCTACGCTATCTTATAAAATAAAAGAAGTAATAGAACTTTACTACAACGAAACTGCAAACGAAACGAGTGCATCCAACATTCCATTTGTACTTAATGATTTTGGATTCAGAGGTGCAAGCTCAGTGGAAAGTGCCGGGATAGGCGGTATGGCACATCTATTGAATTTCAGAAGCAGTGACACCGTGATAGCATCGGCTTATGCCAAAGAATATTACAATGCACAAAAAATAACGGGCAGGTCAGTCCCGGCAACAGAACATTCCGTGATGACAATGAAAGGGGAAGCAGGAGAATTGGAAATGTTCAGACATTTTTTGAAAATATATCCTACGGGGACCATATCGTGTGTTTCAGATTCATTTAATATATTCAGAGCCTGCGCAGAGTATTGGGGAACGGAATTGAAAGACGAAATATTACACCGTGATGGCATGCTGGTGATACGCCCGGATTCAGGAGATCCGGCTATGACCTTATTAAATGTATTTGATATTTTGTTTGACAAATTTGGTTATGTTATCAATGAAAAAGGATACAGAGTATTGCCTGAACAAATTAGAGTGATACAAGCAGATGGAGTAAATTATGAGTCGATACTTCACATCTACCAATGCTTAAAACTAAATGGTATATCTGCTGAAAATATAATGCTAGGCATGGGTGGCGCCTTATTACAGAAAGTGGATAGGGACACTCAAAAATTTGCATTGAAATGTTCTTATGCAGAGATAAACGGGCAGGAAGTACATGTAAAAAAGAAACCTGTAGAAATGAATGCAAAAGGCGAAATAGAACCTTCGTTTAAACAATCGAAAGCAGGGAAACTACAATTGATACACACAGAAGCAGGCTTTGAGACAATCAAATATGATGGCTCAAAAGAAAACTATGATTGTTTACAAACTGTTTTTGAAAATGGCGAAATAACCAAAGAGTTCTCATTTGAAGAGATACAAGAAAGAATGAAGAATAATGGATAGAAATATTTATTCTTCTTTAGGATTTTCTTCCAGGAACTTTTTGAGAGACTGCAACATCATTTCCCAATTCTTTTCAGAATGCTCCCGTGCCTGCTCATTAGGATTATTATCCTGAGACAAATTAATCTGAGTTTTGTTTTCTTCCGGAGTTAGCTCAACTGTTACAGTATGATAATTTTCAGGAATATCCGGCTGGCCAGAGAGAGGGCTAAAATGACTGTATTGTATCATTTTTCCCGGTTTTATATCGAGAATTACTCCCTTATCTTCATAGGGTTTCCCATTCCATTCACCTTTCCATGTAATGGGACTTCCTTTCTTCCATTCTGAACTGATAGTAGTACCAAACATGTATTTTTTTACTGCATCAGGATTAGTTAATGCATCCCATACTTTACCAGATGCAACATTGATACTTGTTTTAGCTTTTGCAATAAGATTCTTTGATTCCATGATTAATGTGATTTATTATGAAATTTATACTTTCAACAAAACTATGCCATATTTAAAAATACTTTACACACCGCGAACCAAGGTTGTACTTGCTTATAGTTTTTTACTTCTTACAATAACCAGTGTATAATAATCGTAGGTTCTACCTTTCGGGGAAAAGCTTCCCATATGTTGTTTATTCTATAGTTTTAACGATCTTTGTTCGCATAACTATGAAGAACCCTTTCGGAAAAAAATTTGTCTCTATTGCCCTTATAACTGTTCTGCTTCTTGGGCTTTTTATACGGTTTTACCAATATTTTTCCGGCAGAAACTTGTGGGAGGATGAAGCGCATCTCGCACTGAATTTTATGCATTTGGGATATAGAGACCTGACGAAACCCTTAGAAAATTTTCAATCTGCTCCAATTTTCTTCCTATTTTCTGTGGAGACTTTTTCCAAAATTTTTGGATTTAGTGCGATAGCATTGCGGGCATTCCCTTTTCTCGTTTCTATCTGTACATTTCCCATCTTTTACTTTTTAGTACTAGATCTTACTAAGGATAAGCTTGCCGCATTGATCGCGTTTTTCATATTCGCAGTTAATACATCATTTATTTATTATTCGTCGGAATTAAAACCTTACACGGTAGATGTTTGCGTGTATATATGGATATTCTATCTTGCCGTTTCAAGCTTTCCATTCATTGAAAAGAACAGGTATAAGCTATTGGGCATTGCAGGCGTACTGGCAATACTTTATTCGAATGCGGCAACTGTTGTACTGGCGTGTGCAGTCATTTATATTACAAAAGACAATCTAAAAGTTTTTCTGAGTAAGACAGAAGAAGGTATCCTGGAGGTGAAAACAAAGGTGCGCTATCTTCTGGTTTTATGTTCCTGGGGGATAGTATTCCTGTCCAATTACTTTCTTTTTATATTCAGGCATCCTTATGCTGAAGGAATGAAAAAAGAGTGGGCATTTACATTCCCACCAATAAATATATTCAGCAAAGAATTTGCCGCCTTTATCCTTAAAACAATACAAGAGACTTTTTTTGATGAGCTATTGTTTATAAATAAGAATTATGGATTCTCTTACCTGTTACTGATCATAATAGTTACCGCATTGGTATATCTTATTTACAAAAAGAAGGGGACAGTGCTTCTTTTTACTGTGGCTCCCATAGTAATACACTTTTTGCTATCAATGATGAAACTATACCCATTTTATTATAGATTCATATTATACCTGCTGCCCAGTATTATTATTTTGATAGCACTTGGCACAAGTCTTATAGCTAAGGCGATCAGCAAAAATGTACATCCGTCTATTGCAGTACTACTGGTAATTTGTTGTTGCTACTTTTATACTGAACAATCTTTTCAGCGCATTCCCAGGATAGACAGAACGGTGAAACCCGTGTTGGATGTTATCAATCAAAAACCTGGCTTTAAACTGTACATAACTACACCCTATACTTTGTATGAATATTATGAACAGACAGGCTATGTAAAAAATCATAACCGGGAGCCAATAGGCTGGAATTTGAGTCCGCAGCAATATTATGAAACTCTTAAACAAAAGGGCCAACGTGGCAATTATTTATTGCTGTTTTCAACAAATGGTAATGCAGACGGATACAGTGCTGTGTTAAATGATTTAAAAAAAAGGAACTTAATCGTGTATCAATATGATTATGGTACGTATGGCATCCTTGAGGCAAAATCAATAACAGAATGAGTTAGGCAGTAGTAAGCTTATAAGTAAATCAAGTATACTCCACGAATAGTTCATCATCATAACACCATAACCATTTTTCTCCAGGTTCTGCTGAAATTATAACCGGATGACCGGTTTTGTGAAAGTGCTTAGTCATGTGCTTATGCGGCGATTCATCACAACAAAGTGTGACACCACATGTTTGACAAGTACGGAGATGCACCCAATCACTTCCTATTTTAATGCATTCAACGCATTCATATGACTTAGGCTGCTTAATTTCCTTAATATCGTCGATATGTTTGCAATTTTTTTTGTCGGGCATGACTCTGGATTTTATTATAAAGTTGGTAATCTTTTAAGAAATTCTGTAACATATTCATAATGTATAATAGCAAGAGTATAAAAATGTAACTAAAAAAAAGGTAACTATACCCACTTACACGCATACAAATATATTTAAAGGCTGTTTCATAAATAGCTTTTTTATTAACTTGTTCTTATGAAAAGATATAAGTTCACTGTAATTATAGTTCCCCAAGTGGCACCAAGCGGTAATATTCTTCCAGAAAATACTCCTTTTAGCTGCGAATTTTGGGCAGATAGTATTGATATGTATAATATTGGAGAACAATTATTCGATTTTTGGAAAAGTCGCAACTTATTAGGAAAAGCTCAAGACACGTGGATATATGAATGGAATATAAATCAACTCTAAAAATCAAACTGAGATGGAAGCAACCTTTTATTTTAATCATGAGGCTTTTTTATAAACTTTGGAATATTAGGAGTTAGTTGTCTATAAGTTATTTTGGGAATATCTGCATTTCTTACTACGTGCAAAAACCTTTCAATATTGGTTACTTCCCTAAGATTATATCGTGTTGCAAATTCATTACAATAGCGGTGAAGATGTTGAGGAGACATGTAATGGTAAATACCAACATAGCCTCTTTTAAGTTGGCTCCAAAAGTTTTCGATATTCTGCGTATGAAATTTTGTGCCATTCTTTTCTACTATATAGCCACCATTCTCATGTTTTACTGTGATATGTTCATAAGCATTCCCAATTGTAGAATAAGATCGGTAAGCGTCCGTAACTATAGTTGCTCCGGCACATACATTATTGTCTATGATTTGAGTTAACGTTTCAGCATTTGTATCCTGTGTTACGAATGTCATTACACGGCCACCCTTTTCAATTAATCCTACTACTGGCGTTTTATCTGCTGCGCTCCTACCTTGTGATCCTTCTACTCTTTTGTCTTTATGCCTATTTCTATTCTTTCCTCCCACGTATGTTTCATCGGCCTGCACATGGTTGCCTGATTCACCTAATAAGTCTGGTGCTGTGTCCTGCAACATAGTACGTATCTTATGATTCATCAGCCATCCAGTCTTTTGACTTACTCCGATACGTGTTGCTAATTCCATAGAGCTAATGCCCTTCTTACTTGTTGTTATTTCATAGGCAGCTTGAAACCACTTACGCAGTTCGATCTTGCTGCCTTCAAAAATACTACCTGTACGCACTGTAAAAGGCAAATCACAGGAACGTTCAGAACAACGATAAGAAGGAATATCCTTAAATACGCCACGAGGCTTTACCTTATAAGGTTCTTTTGCGGTACCACAATGAGGACAAATAGGTTTGCCGTTCCAGCGTTGCTGCTCCAGAAATTCATAACAGGTTTTTTCGTCCTTAAAGAAATCATTGAATTCCTGAATAGTCTTGAAGTCAAAGTTCATTTTAGTAGGTATTTAATGCTTATACAAAGATACAAAATTTGCGTGTAATTTGTGCTAATTATACATAACTTTTTTTGTTAAAAAAGGTTATTTGTATTTATAATTTTTCTACTTTTACAAAATAGTGCGCCTGTTCGGGATCGAACCGAAATCTGGACCTTAGTAGGGAACTGTTCTATCGTTTGAACTACAAGCGCAAAAAGTAACTGACCATTTGCTCGAACAAATGGTCTTTTTATTTGAAGCACTTTTATCTATCCATTCGTTTTGTTTTTTACAGTGAATAATATTGTTCAAAAATATATTGGAAGATTTACTGTTATTTCTTTATACCCCACTTTTTTATTCTCACTTTTATATATAAACTCTCATTCGTGCTCCAGCAGGTAACAAGTTCCGGTGTTCCTGTTTTAATGTTTTCAATCCATCTTCAAAAAATATTGGCAACTGATAATATGCTGCGTTCTTATTTTCTATATGGAGAGATCCTAATCTCTTATCTCTATGTAGTTTTTGTAGTATTAGACCTATTGTATTTCTTACATGCGAAATATATTCTTCAGCATTATATTTCTTACATACAATTTCAGCAATATCATAATGGCTCATTACGATATTATTTGTTGAAAGACATAAAAATATTTCTGCGCTCCATCTTATAAGTTTGGTAGGAGGAAATTTCTTTTCATGTAAAAGTTCCATACTTATATAAGCATTTTGCTACAAAACTATTAGTAGCTTTAATCGAAAAGTCAAATTTTAAAAAAAGGTGCTCCGTTTAGGTAGCACCTTTTTTCTAATGGAAAAACAATGTTTTATTATCAGAAGTGATAACAATTAAGTACATTATTGTGTTTCATCGTTACCTACAACAAAAATGACAAGGGGTTCGTCCCTGGCTTTCAGCTTCTTCTTTTGTTTCTGATTCTATATCGTGAGTGCAACGGCGTAGCCCTTTACAAAATCTGCTTTGGTGGTATGCGTGAGCAGTAGGGCTTACGCATACATAGACCTTATCTCTGTTACAAGAAACAAGTAATACAAATAAGATTGATAATAGATAGTATTTCATATTTTGTTTCCTCCTTTGATAAACTTCAAAAGCATTATAAAAAATGACTGAGGAGCTTCATAAATCATTTCATCAATTGTTTCTTCATAGGTTATTTCATGTACTAATATTGCATCAGCAACTTTATCATGATATGATTGACCTTTCTTGGAATGAACAAAGCATCCTAAATAGATAAATAGTTGAAGTACAAAAACTACAAATAATATAAAGAAGGCAGAAGACATCCCATTAGCCTCATCATCAACGTCATCATCAACATTTCCCATATCATTTGAAATCACTCCCTTCATTATTAAGATGTTAATGATTACAAAAACCAACAAAGGCCAAGCAACAAATAAAATACGTTTATATGAATTTGCTATAGAAATATTTTCTCTGGATTTCCTATCTACAATAGATTGATTAGTGCTAAATTTTCCAATTGTTCCTCCCGCTATACTATCCAGCAATGGCCGGTAAAGTAATATGTAAATTATAATTGTTAAATCAATAGATAAAAATATAAGCCTTGTGTGGGAGATAGATATTCCTAATAAATTTCCGATTGCCATTTTAGTGTCTCTATCTGAAATTGCTAAGTAAATAAACCAAGTAAATATTGCCATTAGCAATAAGTCAATAATTCTTCCCATTCGCCTTATGTTATTGGTCGAGGGTACTTTAATTGTTTTATAATCCATATTAAGATTGATGTAAACCGTAGTACCAGAACGGCTATAGTTATAAAAAATCAGCGTGGTACTCATAGCTACCGTAACGAGGTACTTGGCAATACCCTTACTCAATAGACTATAAGCCCACGCCTTTTACGTGAAGCCATATAGCTTTTCTTGAGTAAGTTTTAAACTGCCAAGTTTCCGTTACAAGAAATAGCTAACGCTAACTATGTTAATACACTATTTTACATGCGGTAAATATAGTTTAACTTTGGATAGTTATAAAGCCGACAAATATGGCAAAAGCTGCAAAAAAGAATACTGGAAAGAAAAGGGGCAAATATGATGAGAAACTTGCCGTTAAAGGCACTTTCTTAGAGATAATGCAGGCTGCTACTAAGAATGCCAATGATAAGAGTGCGCCTGCTAAAAAGAAAGATTAACGGCTTCGTTTGTACTTTCTTTTATATCTTCTATTTTATCAAATACTTCATCATTATCACTGTTTGAAATAGATTCCTCTATTTCATTTTTTAATTGATTAATGATTTCATTATTCACCGCGTCTGGTGAGATATTATTGATATTTATGATTTTCATTACCCAAAGATACCTAATATTGCCTCATGCGTGTAAGTGGGTATAGTTACCAAAAAAAATCATATACACATATTAATGAACAATTTGTTATAAAAAACATCATCATTATTAACCAATAATAAATAAATCATTATGCTCATGGATGCGAGACCATATTTGATGATTTTTTATTTTTGTGAAGCCCTTATCAATTATGTAATTTGCCACTATCACAAACAAACCTATATGAAGTCACGTGTATTTTGTTCATCAATTTTTTCAACTAAAAAAGCCCTATCGCTCTCATGCTTTTTGTTTTTTTCTGTTCTTTTATCGACGTGGAATGTTGAAGCACAAACTTACTGCACACCTTCTTACTTCACTACCGCCACAACAGGAGAAATGGATAATTTCTCACTGACAGGTTATGCCGGGTCGACTATCAATGACGCATTGAGCTCATCCACTTATGTTGATAGAACAACTGCAGTAAGTGCGGTGTATATGCAACAAGGAGGCTCTTATCCTTGCACTATAAGCTATGCGGTCAGTTCTAACTATACTGACAACCAGATATGGATAGATTTTAATGACGATGGCGTTTTTGACACTGCTACAGAAAAAGTTACAGGTGTATTCCCATCCTCAGGTGTTACCAGTACAAGCATCAGTTCGGCATCAAGCACCATTAATATTCCATTGACAGCAGTTCCGGGTTTGCATCGCATGCGTGTGAGGAATGTGTGGTATTATATTTCTCCTTCCACAACATTTCCTTCCCCAGCTTTCGATCCCTGTCTAAGCTCAGACTCATGGGATGAATATTATAGTGGTCTAACTGCTGACTATACGGTGGATATTGTGGCACTAACCCCTTGTTCGGGCAAACCAACCGCCGGTTATATAACGGGGCCATCCCACATGTGTCCGAATACAAAATTCTCACTACAAGACACATCTCTGTTGCAATTCGGAGGCATGGCCGTGCAATGGCAAAGCAGACCTACAGGATCTACTACATGGACAGATATGACCAATGATACTATTGCAGCCACAACTACCACAATTACAACAGGTACTGATTTCAGAGTATATGCTACTTGCCGTGCATGCGGTACAAGCGCATCATGCGCAGATACCAGCTATGTATTCAATGTAGCTGTTGATCCATATTACCAATGCTACTGTTCAAAGATTGTAAATAATACAAACCTGGGAGGTAGCTCAGATCTGACTATTGATAGTGTGACTATCGAAGGCACCACCTTAAAAAATGCTACACATGATACACTGCCTAACTACTATGCTAAATATCCGGATACACTGAACACTACTGCAACGCTGACCCAGGGTGGCGTATATACTATGTATGTGAATTATTCGAAAGACTTAGGGTATGGAGGTATGTGGATAGATTATGATCATAGCGGCACCTTTGATGCGGGAGAATTTCAAAGCCTCAATACCACTTCAGCGTCGAATGGCATGGTAAGATTTACCGTACCAACATCAGCACTAATAGGCCTTACCGGATTGCGTATACGAAATTATAGCAGTTCTGTAAACTCTTTCAATCCTTGTAGCGACCTTTCAAGAGGCGAAACTGAAGATTATATAATAAATATCCAGCCAGCATTAGGGCATGATCTTTCCGCTATTGTAGTGCTACACCCTGCCAAAGACACCACGACTTGCGCCAACTCAAACATTGGCGTTACAGCTATTATCTATAATATGGGCGGCAATGCCGACTCTAACTTCAGAGTATATGCAACCTATAGCGGACCATCAAGCGGTTCGACATATATAGAACAATATGCCCCTGTGCTTCCTCTTACGTATGATACCGTATCGTTAGGCACAATTGCTCCTCCATTAGGAGGCAACTATATACTGAAAGTGTATACGGTATTAGCTTCGGACAGCAACCATGGCAATGATACTACTTTCACTACATTCCACCTGAACGCTGTACCCGCACCACCGGTAGCGGCTTCTGACACCGTTTGTGCAGGTAATAATGCAACCATCTTAATACCGGCAAGCAGTGGCATTAACTATAATTGGTATGCTTCGGATACCGGCAATTCAATTATATTCACGGGTGACTCGCTTACCATTCCAAGCATTACATCAGACACTACTTTCTATATATTATCCGAGTATATTTCCACAGGCTGCCCAAGTAGCCGCATCAAAGTGAATGCAGCTATTGGCGCAACCCCTATTGTGGATTTGGGCACAGGCGGTACCGTTTGTGCATCTCCTTCCCTGATCCTGGATGCAGGTAACCCAGGTGCATCGTATTTATGGAGTACCGGCGCAACTACAGAAAAAATACATATTGACAGTTCCGGCACTTATAGTGTTACTGTTACCAAATATTGTTCTGCATCAAGCAGTGTTACCCTTGACGTGCAACCATTGCCTTCTGCTACCGGCGTTAATTACGACCATAGCGGAAGTACCTATTTTTTCAGTCTTGCAGATCCACAGAACATAGTTTCCTATTTATGGGAATTTGGCGACGGAGATACGTCTACAATGGATGCGCCAATGCATACTTACGCTGACAATTCCCCTTATCATGTGACAGTGATCCTTTATAATAATTGCGGTACTGACACCATCAGATGGGGGGTGCCTACAGCAGTAGCTAATATTAATCAACCGGATGAACACATAAAGATATATCCAAACCCAGCTAACACTTCAATTACAATCAGTGCAGAGAATAATGTAACCTTTAAGAATTTTTCGATTGTAAATAGTGTTGGAGCAACTATATATAGTAGTGAGACTGTGGGCACAAGCAATGTTCGTATTGATATCAGCAATTTTCCTCCGGGATTCTATATTCTTAAAGCCAATACCTCGCAGGGGAATTTCAACAAACTGTTTGAGGTATTACATAATTAGGAAGACCTTCAATAAAAAAACACCCGCAAATGCGGGTGTTTTTTTATATACATATAAAGAGTTAAGCATAGTTATTATAATCGAAAAAGCCGCGTTGAACGCGGCTTTTAGTGTGCCCCAGACGGGAATTGAACCCGTACTCGCCTTACGGCAAACAGGATTTTAAGTCCTTGAGAGTAATCCTAAGTCATGCACATAAGCCACCAACATAAAATAAAAGAAACATTCAAGAAGATATAATTGTGGAAAAGGTAGGTAGAAGGAGACCCTATAGCCATAGAATAATTAATAAAATTTTTATTAATTCTGGGTCAAATTTTAGATACTATATTTACAGACATGAAAAAACTACTTATACTACTTATCTTCTCCTTGGGTATCTACTCCTGTTCCAAAAAGGATAGTCCATCCCCGGGAACCTCTTCTTCAACCCTGTCTTCTTCTGAAAAACAGGTATCGGGTACCTGGTATTTATCAGAGTTAGCTGACACATTAGAGCATAGTGGAGTGATAGATACAGAAGCTACCAAAACCTACAGTGTTTTTACAACTACCCCCTATGTCACCTTCTCAGACAGTTCGGTAGGAGATGGTCACTTTTATTGTCAGGATGGTTGTGGAATTATTATACCTACAGGTGGAGTAGTACTCACTTCTGTAGTTAGTTCTACTTACTGGAGTATTGACAACACTACCGGAGATCTTATAGTTTACACCTGGAACTTTACTATTCAGTCCCAGACTTCTACCAACCTGGTGCTGAAGTTCATTGTGGCAAGTACGGCTACCGACATAGAGACCCGGACCTACTATTTTCATAAGTAATTACTGCCTGAACTGTTTAAGACACAGATATAAAAAAGAAGAGAATTAATTATAATTTATTTTACCAGATACTAAGAACAAGTCCGGCTCTTTTTATATTTGAGTATTATTAACGATCTTAAAAAATCATTTAGATTACATAAATAAAGGTTACTGTTACGTAACCTTTATTGGTAATCTCTCAAGGATCTTAAAGTCCTATCGGCTGATAAAACCGTTGAAGTGTGTGCCCCAGACGGGAATTGAACCCGTACTCGCCTTACGGCAAACAGGATTTTAAGTCCTGCGCGTCTACCAATTCCGCCACCAGGGCATAGTGTGTAAACAAAAAATTCCAAACCATAAAAGGCCTGGAATCAATCTGAGCGGAAGACGAGACTCGAACCCGCGACCCTCACCTTGGCAAGGTGATGCTCTACCAACTGAGCTACTTCCGCATGTGTTAAGAACTTTGGGAGTGCAAAGATAAAGCAGATTGATAAAATTGCAAACTCTGTTTCGAAAAAATATTTCTTCCATATTGTTACCTTTGGCGCAGGATGGCTTCTAGTCAACTACTATCGCTTGTTCGCAAGGATCTACTAATAGAATGGAGGCAAAAGCATACTCTATTCGGAGTGCTATTATATGTAGGCGCAACTGTATTTGTGGTATATATGATGAGCGGCCAGCCAGAGGCAAAAATATGGAATGCATTATTCTGGCTAACGCAATTGTTCGTTTCAGTAAATTCAGTTGCAAAAAGTTTTTTGCAGGAGTCTCATAACAGGTTCCGGTATTACTATACAATAGTAAGGCCCTCAACCTTTCTGCTGGCCAAAATGATATACAGCGTAGTGCTGATGCTGGCTATGAGTTTAGTAAGTCTGATTTTGTTTGAAATATTGCTGGGAGACCCATTGATACAAACTACATTGTTTGTAGTGATTGCCGCATTAGGAAGTCTTAGTCTATCCGTTGTATTTACTTTTTTATCTGCTATAGCTGCGCGAGCACAACAGAATTCTGCTCTCATGGCTATTTTAGGGTTCCCTTTGGTAACCCCTATACTAATGATATTGAGTAATCTTGCCATTAAGGCCATCTCACCTGTTTATCAGCAAGGGTGGTGGAATATGGCGCTGATATTATTATCATTAGATATTATGGTGGTAATATTAGGAGTGATCTTATTCCCTTTTCTCTGGCAGGAGTAGTTTTCAATTCGACAATGAAGCAATTTGACAATTCGACAATGCTTTGTGTTTTTGCATTATTCCATGCTTGTATTTATTATTTGATAATGGGTAAATTGTTTGATTATTCTTGATTTTATAAAATGTGGTTTAAACAATTACCTTTGCAAAAATTGATTCTGAAATATTTATGCGCCGGTCGTGGTGGAAAGTAGTCTGTATTATTTTTCTGGCATATACAGTAATAGGCGGTTTTTTGATGCCGGTTCCCAGGCAGTTCATCATTAATGAAACGATACGCAACCTGTATTTCCATGTACCGATGTGGTTTACCATGATGTTATTGTTTGCTGGATCTTTTATCTACTCTCTTAAGTATCTACGGAGTGGCAAGCCTGAAGATGATATTTTTGCAGCAGAATTAACAGTGGTTGGCATCGTGTTCAGCATATTAGGAATGCTTACCGGTATGGAATGGGCAAAATATACGTGGGGAGCAGCATGGAGCAATGATCCTAAACAATTGTGCACTGCTCTGAGCATGCTTACTTATTTCGCTTACCTGATATTACGTAATGGCATAAAAGACGAAGAAAAGAGAGCTAAGATAAGTGCGGTATATAATGTATTTGCGTTTGCGCTCAGCATACCTTTAATATGGGTAATACCCCGTATGGTAGATTCACTGCACCCAGGCAATGGTGGCAATCCCGGCTTTAATAAATATGATCTCGACAGTATGATGCGCATGGTGTTCTACCCTGCTGTGATAGGATGGTTTTTATTGGGCGTCTGGATTACTACACTAAGGATAAGACTGAAATTAATACAACACAAAGAAGAAAATTCTTATTAATGAGATTTTGCAAAACATTGATGATGATGGCTAAAAAGTCTGCTCTCTCTATTTTGCTATTAATGCTTACTACATTAATTGCAAGTGCCCAATCTACGCAGCCTGAAATGGCAGATACAATGCGCTCTAATGGCAAAATATACGTTGTCGTTTTAGTATTAGCCACTATCTTTGCGGGAATTATTGTATTCCTGGTGAGAATAGACCGCAGGATCACAAAACTTGAGAAAAAATAATCAATTGAGAAAACTTAAATCATTATAATTTATTCATTTAACTAAAAAACTGTATGGCAGAAACAGCAACAACTACACCTGCAAAAGCTCATTATAGCTTTTTTCAGGGAGTAGAACGCAACTTCGATAAAGCAGCCTTGTACACCCGATTTGAAAAAGGCATCCTGGAACAGATAAAGGCCTGCAACTCTGTGTATCAAATGAAATTTCCTGTTCGCATAGGAGATAAAATAGAAGTAATAGAGGCATATCGTGTACAACACTCGCATCACAAACTTCCTTGTAAAGGCGGCATAAGATATAGCATGGATGTGAACCAGGACGAAGTAATGGCGCTGGCTTCGCTGATGACCTACAAATGTGCGATTGTAAATGTGCCATTTGGCGGAGCAAAAGGTGGTATTAAAATTAATCCGAAGAATTATACAACTTTTGAATTAGAAAAAATCACCCGTCGTTATGCATCTGAATTAGTTAAAAAGAATTTTATAGGCCCAGGCATCGACGTTCCTGCTCCTGACTATGGTACAGGCGCACGCGAAATGAGCTGGATAGCTGATACTTATGCTTCACTGAAACCAGGTGAAGTAGATGCATTAGGTTGTGTAACAGGTAAACCTGTTAGCCAAGGTGGTGTACGTGGCCGTACGGAAGCTACCGGTTTAGGTATATTCTATGGCGTTCGTGAAGTATGCAATGTTGTAGAAGACATGAAAAGGCTTGGCCTCAGCACAGGCATTGAAGGGAAAAAGGTTATCGTACAGGGATTAGGCAATGTGGGTTATCATGTAGCTAAATTCTTTTCTGAAAACGGAGCAATTTTAGTTGGGCTTGCTGAATATGAGGGCGGTATCTACAATGAAAAAGGCCTGGAACTGGAAAATGTAGTTGAACATCGTAAATCTACAGGTTCTATACTTGGTTTTGCCGGAGCCACAGATATAAAAAACAGCTCTGAAACACTGGAAATGGAATGCGACATCCTTGTTCCTGCAGCCCTGGAAAATGTTATCAACGGTTCAAATGCTGCAAGAATAAAAGCTAAAATAATAGGAGAAGGCGCTAACGGCCCTCTTACACCGGAAGCTGATGAAATCCTCAACAAAAAAGGTGTAATAGTAGTACCGGATATGTACCTGAACGCAGGTGGTGTTACAGTATCTTATTTTGAATGGCTTAAAAATCTAAGCCACGTTCGCTTTGGCCGTATGGACAAACGCTTTAGCGAAAACCAAAATGGCTCTATATTACAAACAGTAGAAAGCCTGACAGGCAAAAAAGTAACTGAGATAGAACGTAAGCAAATACTGCACGGTCCGGATGAAGTTGACCTTGTTTATTCAGGACTTGAAGACACGATGATAGGTTCTTATCATGAAATTCGTGAAGTATTATTAAGCTCTAAAATTTCAGATATGCGTACTGCAGCCTTTATTGTTGCTATCAATAAAGTAGGGGTAGCATACGAAGAGCTTGGTATCTTCCCATAATTTAGAATTAATTACACACAAAAGGCTGCTTTAAAAAAGCAGCCTTTTTTATTAGTATTTTTTTACGCGAGTATCGTAGGATATTTTTAAATACTCTTCGAATGTTTTAGTGTCTGATAATATTGGAGCAAGGAAAGATGGAAGCCTTGGTACTAACTTGTATTTGGTGATTATAAAACCAACCATATTGGGTTCACTTCTTATAAAAACATTTTCAAGCAACTCTTTATCTGCAGCTTGCATTATCTGGTTTAAAACCCGCTCCCAAACGTAACCCGAAAATTCCAAATGATATTTAGCAAACAAAGGAGCATACATTCTATGAACTCTTTCATCATTAAGGTTTATGATATAACTATAATAATTAAGAACAACATCTTTTTCCAAAGGGAACCATATGCCCGTATTATCCGTTTGATGCAACAAAGGTTTTGAAACCTGGGAAGTTGAAACATTTTTTTCCTGAGCGAAAGTGCTAATTGAAATCACCAACAAAAACAATGACAATATGTGATATCGTAATCTCATTTCATGATGGCAATAATTGCGTAGGCAAACAAATTTCCCAAAAGACTAAGAAACCTGACGTTTCCTGTATGTTAATAGTACAGATAAGATCTCAACTTAACCTATTATTCCCGATAAAGACATTTAAAGTGGGGATATTTTTTAATATATGATATACTTAATTGCTATTGCTACAAACATTTGTCTATTTATGAGTACTGGTTTCATGTTAATTTTAATTTCTGTGTTGTTTTGAATAATTTTGCAGCGTCTTTATAACTTTTTAATCTTCCAGCAATGGCATTTGATCTTGATCTCATTCAAAAAGTTTACGAACAACTTCCTGAAAAAATAGAAACCGCCCGTAAATTATTGGGTCGTCCCCTTACACAAGCAGAAAAAATACTATTCGCGCATACATTCGATACCGCCAGCAGAGCATATGAGCGTGGTAAGGATTATGTGAACTTCTCTCCCGACCGCGTAGCAATGCAGGATGCAACAGCACAGATGGCATTACTGCAATTTATGACCTGCGGACGTGAAAAAGTAGCTGTACCAAGCACAGTGCACTGTGATCACCTGATACAAGCAAAAGTTGGCGCAGCAGAAGATCTGGCAACTGCGATAGACGTAAATAAAGAGGTTTACGATTTCCTTTCTTCTATTTCCAATAAATATGGTATCGGTTTCTGGAGACCAGGCGCTGGTATTATTCACCAGGTAGTGCTTGAAAATTATGCATTCCCGGGAGGCATGATGATCGGTACTGATAGCCACACACCTAATGCAGGAGGCCTTGGTATGATAGCTATTGGTGTAGGCGGTGCAGATGCTGTAGATGTAATGGCAGGACTACCGTGGGAATTGAAAATGCCAAAACTAATAGGCGTAAAGCTGATAGGAAAACTAAATGGCTGGGCATCTCCAAAAGATATTATCCTGAAAGTGGCCGGTATCCTGACTGTAAAAGGCGGTACAGGCGCTATTGTTGAATATTTTGGTGAAGGGGCAGAAAGCCTTAGCTGTACGGGAAAAGGAACAATCTGTAACATGGGTGCCGAAATAGGAGCAACATGCTCTCTGTTTGCATACGATGAAAAGATGGCTGATTATCTGAAAGCTACAAACCGAGAAGAAATTGCAATACTTGCTGATGGTATAAAGGATTCATTGCGCTCTGATAAGGAAGTGTACGGTAATCCGGAAGTATTTTATGACCAACTGATAGAAATAAACCTGGATGACCTGGAACCACATATAAACGGTCCTTTCACACCAGATCTTGCAACACCAATCAGCCAGATGGGTGCAGCATTAAAAGAACACGGATGGCCCGAAGATGTGGAAGTGGCATTGATAGGCTCATGTACCAACTCTTCTTATGAAGATATATCCCGCTCTGCATCTATTGCAAAAAATGCGCTTGCAAAGGGATTGAAAGCAAAAAGTGAATTTACCATCACACCAGGTTCTGAAATGGTACGCTATACAGTGGACAGGGATGGTATGCTGGAAACATTCGACAAAATGGGTGGTATCGTATTGGCTAATGCCTGCGGACCTTGCATAGGCCAATGGGCACGCCATATGGATGACCCAACCCGCAAAAATACAATCGTCACCTCGTTTAACCGCAACTTCGCAAAACGTAATGATGGTTATGCAAGTACACACGCATTCGTTGCTTCTCCTGAAATAGTGACCGCTATAGCACTTTCGGGCAAACTGAGCTTTAATCCACTCAAAGACAAACTGAAAAATGACAAAGGCGAGGAAGTGATGCTGGACGAACCCAAAGGCTTTGAATTGCCTCCAAAAGGTTTCTCAGTAAAAGATGCGGGATATGTAGCCCCTGCGGTAGATGGCAGCAAAGTGCAGGTAATGGTAAATCCACATAGTGACAGGCTTGAACTTCTGAGGCCTTTTGCAGCATGGGAAGGAACAGACCTTACAAATATGGTGCTACTAATAAAAGCGTTTGGCAAATGTACAACAGACCATATTTCTATGGCAGGCCCCTGGCTGAAATACCGTGGTCATCTTGATAATATATCCAATAACATGTTGATCGGAGCCATCAATGCCTTTAACATGGAAACAAATAAAGTGAGGAATGAATTAACAGGAGAATATGGCGAAGTGCCACAAGTGCAACGTGTATATAAAGCAGCAAATATCGGAAGCGTGGTGGTAGGTGACGAAAACTATGGCGAAGGAAGCTCACGCGAACATGCAGCAATGGAACCACGCCACCTTGGTGTACGCGCCATAGTTGTAAAAAGTTTTGCACGCATACACGAAACCAACCTAAAAAAACAAGGAATGCTTGCATTGACCTTTGTTGACAAAACTGACTATGATAAAGTGCAGGAAGATGACAGGATAGATATAGTAGGGTTAACACATTTTGTACCTGGAGAACAGCTAACTATGGTATTGCATCATAAAGATGGCAATAACGATGAAATAAAACTGAACCATACTTATAATAATCAGCAAATAGAATGGTTCAAAGCCGGGGGCGCATTGAATGTAATACGCCAGGAATTTGCCGCTGAAAAAGCGCAACATTCTTAAAACATAGGATTTATTTAGATAAAATAGCCTGTTTGTTTTCACAAACAGGCTATTTTATTAACACTTCGCTAATGGCTTCTATATTTGATAAGTACCTGTAATTCATTATTTTTGCTCTGTGAATACAACTCATAATAAACTATACAGATTTAAAGACTTCATTGAGTGGAAGGCCTTTGGTGTATGCTCTGCCATAGGTGAAAAGCTCGGCGTTGCTACCTCACGTATCCGCCTGTGGTTTATTTATATTTCCTTTCTTACTATGGGGTCGCCCATCATTATTTATATGATCCTGGCTTTCTGGATGAATCTGAAAAGATATGTGTTGATGAGCAGAAGAAATCCGCTAAGATGGTTGTAGGTTAGTGTTTTACTTTTACCTCATTTACAAGACTGCTCCCTTCGTAAAATTTAATAGTGTTTACCTCATTGTATTTGGGTATAGCTGCTAATGCAATCGGCAATGTGGTATAGGTAAGCGGTTCATTCTTCTTTTGCACTTCGCAGTACACTTCTATAAAAGTACCGGCCTTTGTTGCATGGTCAAATTTTATAGTGGTTTCTTTATTTGTTTCAGGCATCGCTAATACCAATACCTGTTCTTTATCAAAGGCGGGCATTGTAACGGTGTTGGTTGCTGTCTTAGCTATCCCGAATAGCTTCATAAATTCCTTTTGTTTTGTGACCACCATACAATTCAATCCCTTATCCAATGTTACTTTGTTACTCAAAAAGAATCCGGATAATACATTTAATTGTACGGGAGCTGGCTGCGCTTGCACATTTGATATTGAGCAAGAGAAAAACACTAACCATATTAATTGTCTAAAATTTTTCATAATTATTAGCTATGTAACAAGCGCAAAATAGCAATTTCATATCTTTGCGGCGCAATAATAGTTTTTCAAACCTCATAAAAAAGGAAGGTACACCATGCCAGTGTTACACAACCGAGTATCGAATGAGGAGCTGAAAAAGCGTCTCTATGAAGAAACGGAGCAGCGCAAGACAGTTTCCTTTTACAAGTATTTTCACGTAAGTGACCCACAAGCATTCAGAGATGATCTTTATGTAAGGTTTAATGCCTTAAACGTTTTTGGGCGTATCTATATAGCACATGAAGGTATTAATGGCCAAATAAGTGTGTCTGAAGGTAGCCTTGAAGCTTTTAAGGACGCTTTATATTCTGCAGACCCACAACTAAATGAGATAAGACTAAATATTGCCGTAGATGATGATGGGAAATCTTTTTGGGTATTGAAGATAAAGGTACGTTCAAAAATAGTTGCAGACGGCATCGATGATCCTGACTTTGATTCATCCAAAATGGGTGTGCATCTGAAAGCTGCAGAGTTCAATGAATTATCATCCAACCCTGATACTATCATCGTGGACATGCGGAACCATTATGAATATGAAGTCGGGCATTTTGAAAATGCAATAGAAGTACCATCGGATACATTTCGCGACCAACTACCTATGGCTGTAGAGATGCTTAACGACAAGAGGGATAAAAATATCGTTATGTATTGCACCGGTGGGATCAGGTGTGAAAAAGCAAGCGCCTATTTGTTACATAATGGTTTTAAAAACGTTTTTCAGCTTGAAGGTGGTATTATTGAATATACACGAAAAGCAAAAGAACAAGATCTGCCAATAAAGTTCATCGGTAAAAACTTTGTTTTTGATGACAGGCTTGGAGAGCGTATCACTGAGGATGTAATAGCACAATGTCATATTTGTGGCAAGCCTTGCGATACACATACTAATTGCAAAAATGATGGCTGCCACCTTCTTTTTATACAATGTGAAGAATGCGCTATTAAATACGAAGGCTGTTGCAGCGCTGAATGCCAGGAAGAAATGCGTTTACCTAAAGATGAACAAAAGATACGCAGAGCAGGCCGGGAAAATGGGGCAATGATCTTTAATAAATCTAAAGACCATCCTTTGCGGAAGCATAGAGATGAGTGGAAAATAAAAAGCTAAGGTAATAACGATTTAAAATGCTCCGAAAAACGGAGCATTTTTTATTTACAAGAAAGTAAGTAAAAATAAAATAATGTTGGCGGCTGCAATGAAGAAGCAGTGTAAGTATTAAAGGTTATGTCGTCATGAAAACCGAGCAAACAAAATACGCAGGCTGCGAAAGTATATTTTATCCTTCCTATTTCGTTTGCATTGCAATAAAATAGTCTTGCAAGAATATCCAATGTTTATGTTTTCAAATAATAATAAATTAAATTTATTTAATATCTTTATTCGAAACTATCTCGTAACCAAATTCATATACAATGGAAAAAATAAATGCAGAGATCTACAAACGAATTAACAATAATGTCTATAATGCGGAAGGAGATATTTGGTGGAAAGGAGACACTGTTCTACATCTATTAAAAACTTCAATTAATCCCTGGAGAGTAGGTTATTCAAGTAATCTCATTAAGAAGCTTGGTATAGATCCGAAGGGGAGATCTGCTCTTGAAGTTGGTTCAGGTGGGGGCATACTGACAGAAGAAATTGCTAAAATGGGATTTACCACTACTGGCATTGACCCGTCTGACCAATCATTAGAAACTGCGTCAAATCATGCAAAGGCAAGCGGATTGGATATTAAATATGATAAGGGTACAGGTGAGCACCTTCCTTATGCTGACGGCTCATTCGATTGTGTATTTTGTTGCGATGTTTTGGAGCATGTACAGGATCTACCCAAAGTAATATCTGAAATTTCAAGGGTTCTTAAGCCAAACGGCATTTTCTTCTACGATACACTGAACAGAACATTTATCAGCAAACTGGTGGCCATTAAAATATGGCAGGAATGGAAACGCTGGGCATTTATGCCACCTAATCTGCATGTATGGGAGATGTTCATTAAACCAAATGAAATCAAAAATCTTTTGCAAAAAAATGGGTTTGATTGGCAAGAGCATACAGGGTCATCGCCCAATGTCTCTATTCCAAAAATGTTGGGTTACCTGAGGAGAAGAACAAAAGGCAAATGGACTTATGCAGACCTTGGCAAAAACTTTTGGCTTGTTAAAAGCAAGGATATGAATATTCTTTATGCGGGATATGCAATAAAGAAATGATATCATTTGTCCTGCAATAAGTTGTTCACACAAGCAATGTCCCAATATTTGGTTTTGTACTTTTGCAGAATTCTATGTTAGAGATCTGTCTGGAGGGGGAGCAGGTATTTTTACTTGCAGAGCGTGCACTATGGTGGCCTGCACAAAAAACATTAATGGTAGCAGACCTGCATTGGGGTAAAACAGGCCATTTCAGGAAAAATGGAATTCCTATACCTGTTAATACACAACCCAAAGATGAAATGCGGCTTGCAGGACTTATTAAAGATCATAATGTTGAACAATTAATTATAGCCGGAGATCTGTTTCATAGCAAACAAAACAATGAAGTAGAAGCCTTTACTTACTGGCGTGATGCACATCGGTCGCTGAGCATTGAACTGGTTGTTGGCAATCATGACATCCTTCCCTCAGAAAAATATGTGGCATGGAGGATGAATCCCCATCATGAGGGATTTTATGCCGCTCCCTTTTTTGTCTCACATGATGTCCCGGAAAATAATAATCGCTTTACTATTCATGGGCATATACACCCTGCTATAAGAATAGGGCAGCCATCGATCAGGCTATGCTGTTTTGCAGAAGACGAAAAGCGGTTTATTTTACCGGCATTCGGCTCCTTTACAGGTACACACACTCTTGAGCCGCAACGATATAAGCATTTATATGTAATCGCTGAAAAAAATGTCCTGAAATGGAAATAGTTCTTTTAATACATATTTGATCTAAGCAATATAAGGTCCGCAATAGCAGTAAATAACATATAAATACTGCTTTAGGGGGTTAATGGGTTTTTTCTTAGGTTTGCACCTTAATTTTAAAAATTCATGCAGCAATCCGTCTTTGAGCACATGCAACAAATGGGTCATGAACAGATCACTTTCTGCCACGACCCACATTCAGGATTAAACGCTATCATCGCAATACACGACACTACTTTAGGACCTGCATTAGGCGGTACACGCTTGTGGAACTACAACAGTCATGAAGATGCCATTATAGATGCACTACGCCTGAGCCGCGGAATGACCTATAAAGCTGCTATTAGCGGCCTGAACCTTGGAGGTGGCAAGGCTGTAATTATCGGAGAAGCTGCAACCATCAAATCAGAAGCTTTATGGCGCCGCTACGGCAAATTCGTTAACAGCCTGAACGGTAAATATATCACTGCAGAAGATGTGAACACCTCTGCCCGCGATATGGAATATATTTCAATTGAAACGGATTTCGTAACAGGCGTACCCGAATATATGGGAGGAAGTGGCGACCCATCTCCATTTACAGCATATGGCGTATTCACTGGAATGAAAGCTGCGGCTAAAAAAGCATGGGGCAACGACAACCTGAGTGGTAAAAAAGTATTAGTGCAGGGTGTAGGCCATGTGGGGCAATACCTTACCGGTCACCTAATAGAAGAAGGCGCTAAAGTTTATATTACAGATATTAATCAAAGCAAAATAAAACAGACTGTAGAAAAGTTCCACACAGTAGAAGTAGTAGATGGAGACAAAATATGGGATCTGGATATAGATATTTACGCACCTTGCGCGCTTGGAGCTACTGTGAATACGGAATCTATCAAGAAGATGAAGTTCCCTATTATAGCAGGTGCTGCTAATAACCAGCTTGCGGATGAAAATGTGCATGGACCAATGCTTGTGGAAAAAGGTATATTATATGTCCCTGATTTCCTTATAAATGCCGGCGGTCTTATCAATGTGGGCGCGGAACTGGATGGCTATAACCGCGAACGGGTTATGGGGAATGTAGAAAAAATATATGACCGCACATTAGAAATATTCAATCTTTCCGAAAAAGAAAAAGTACATACCCAGTTGGCTGCTACACGTTTAGCTGAAAAAAGACTTCAGGATATTGCTTATGTAAAGGCAAGATTATAATTATAAAATTAAAAAAGAATTGCCTCCCAAGGGAGGCAATTCTTTTTTAATTTTACACCCCAATTCATTAAAGTAATCTAATAAATCTTTTATTTTTTCTATGCATACTTTACAATTGCCTAACCAGACTAATTTCTACAAAGGAAAAGTGCGCGATGTATATACTATTGCGGATAAATATCTTGTAATGGTAGTAAGCGACCGTATATCTGCATTTGATGTAGTACTACCCCGCCCTATTCCATATAAAGGACAGGTGCTGAATCAGATAGCAGCTCAATTCCTGGAAGCTACAAAAGATATAGTTCCTAACTGGATGCTGTCGGTGCCGCTTCCGAATGTAACCATCGGCTACAAATGCGAAACATATCCTGTGGAAATGGTGGTGCGGGGCAACCTGACAGGCCACGCATGGAGGACTTATAAAAGTGGAAAACGTGAATTGTGCGGCATTCCTTTACCTGAAGGATTAAAAGAGAATGATTATTTCGAAAAGCCAATCATCACTCCTACTACCAAAGCCCATGAGGGACATGATGAAGATATATCACGTGAAGAAATAATAAGCAGTGGTCTTGTATCTGAAAAAGAATACGAGCAATTGGAAAAATATACGTTGGCACTGTTCGAACGTGGACGCCAAATGGCAAACGATCGTGAACTGATACTTGTGGATACTAAATATGAATTCGGCAGAATCGGTGATACTATTTACCTGATAGATGAAATACACACACCGGATTCTTCCCGCTATTTTTACCTGGATGGCTTTGAAGAGCGCCAGAAGCAAGGATTGCCACAAAAACAACTCTCTAAAGAATTTGTACGTGAATGGCTAATGGACAATGGTTTTCAGGGGAAAGACGGACAACAAGTGCCAGAAATGACTGATGAAGTAATAGCACAAATCTCTGAACGCTACATAGAGCTATTCGAACATGTAACAGGAAGGCATTTCCAGAAGACAGATGTAAATGAGCAGGATATAGTACCAAAACTTACAGAAGCTCTACAACAGTTATCATAACAATACTGATTTTTTAAAAGTAGCTAATATGTCCGGCGTTACAGCAACCCATCGCATTATCCGAGCACCACGAGGCAATAAACTGACATGCAAAAACTGGGTAACTGAAGCTGCATTCAGAATGATACAGAACAACCTGGATCCTGAAGTGGCAGAACGCCCAGAAGACCTGGTAGTATATGGAGGACTTGGCAAAGCAGCCCGTAACTGGAAGAGCTTTGACAAAATACTTGAATGCTTAAAGGATCTGAACGAAGATGAAACTTTACTGGTGCAATCCGGCAAACCAGTAGGCGTACTACGTTCGCATAAAAATGCGCCACGTGTTTTAATAGCTAATTCAAACCTGGTAGGCAGATGGGCTACATGGGAACATTTCCGTGAGCTGGAAGCTAAGGGTTTAATGATGTACGGGCAGATGACAGCAGGGAGCTGGATATATATAGGCTCTCAAGGCATAGTACAAGGGACGTACGAAACATACCTGTCATTGGCAAGCCAACATTATAATGGCACACTCAAGAACAAACTTAACGTAACAGCCGGATTAGGCGGCATGGGTGGCGCGCAGCCATTAGCCATTACAATGAATGAAGGTGTATGCCTTGCTGCCGAAATGGAAGAATGGCGTATAAAAAAACGTATCGAAACACGCTATCTTGATAAATGGACATCAAATATAGATGAAAGTATAGACTGGGCTTTGCAAGCAAAAGAAAAAGGCGAGGCTATATCAATAGGTGTTTGCTGCAATGTAGTTGATCTGTTACAAAGGCTTATAGACAGAAATATTACGCCTGATACATTAACAGACCAAACATCAGCACACGATGAATTAATAGGTTATTTCCCTGAAGGATTAAGTGTGATAGAAGCAAATGCATTACGTAGCAGTAATCCTGACGAATACATTAAGCGCTCACTGGATACAATGGCAAGGCATGTACGCCAAATGCTGCAACTGCAAAAACGCGGAGCTGTAACATTTGATTATGGCAATAATTTACGTGGCCAGGCACATGATAAAAGAAACGTAAAAGATGCTTTTGATTTTCCTGGTTTTGTTCCTGCGTTCATAAGACCACTGTTTTGTGAAGGTAAAGGCCCATTCAGATGGGTAGCATTGAGTGGCGATCCTGAAGACATTTACACAACTGATAAGGCCCTCATGGAACTATTCCCTGACAATAAGGGGCTCCACAGGTGGCTGCACATGGCAAAAGAACGCATTGCATTTCAGGGACTTCCTGCACGAATCTGCTGGTTGGGCATGGGTGAGCGTGAAAAAGCAGGTTTGTTATTTAATGAACTTGTAAGATCCGGCAAGGTAAAGGCTCCAATTGTAATAGGCCGTGATCATCTTGATACAGGATCTGTAGCGTCACCTAATCGTGAAACCGAAGCAATGAAAGATGGCAGCGATGCTGTGGCCGACTGGCCAATACTAAATGCGCTTATCAATACAGCAGGTGGGGCAAGCTGGGTATCTTTTCATCATGGAGGAGGTGTAGGTATGGGATATTCGCTACATGCGGGTATGGTGATAGTGGCAGATGGAACAAAAGATGCAGAAGAACGCCTGCGCAGAGTATTGTTTAATGACCCTGCGACAGGTGTGATACGCCACGCAGATGCAGGATATGAAGAAGCAAAAGAAACTGCGGACAAATTTGATTTAAATATTTGGTAACACCTGTCTTCTCAAGTGAGAAGCAGGATTGTGTAATATTGTCTAAAATTATTTTTGGGTCCCGGATATATGTCATACAGAATAGGACAGGGAATAGATTTCCATCAATTGGCCGAAGGACGTGAACTTTGGTTAGGAGGCGTGCTGATACCGCATACTAAAGGGGCTGTTGGACATTCTGATGCTGATGTACTGCTGCATGCTATTTGTGATGCAATGTTAGGTGCATTGGGACTTGGTGATATAGGGCAACACTTTCCGGATACCGACCCAACTTATAAAGGCATTGATAGCAAGGTATTATTAGCCAGATGCTATAGCATGGTGCGCGAGGCGGGTTACTGGCTTGTAAATATTGATAGTACCCTATTACTACAAACACCAAAGATCAGAGCATATGTGGAGCTGATGCAAAATGCGATAGCTCTTATTCTACACATGTCGGTAACTGATATTTCAATAAAAGCAACGACAACTGAACAAATGAGCTTTATAGGCCGGGAAGAAGGTGTGGTAGCTATGGCAAATGTTTTGCTACAGAAGTACTAAGCATATAATATGAAAAAAGCTTTGCGCGTTTTTCTGATAGTACATCCGTTTTTAGTATTACTGCTTTTAACCTGCCCGATAATATTCATATAGTCGAATATTTAGCACAGTCCGATGTCAATCTTAATTTTAATCCTGCTCATATTATTGTTGTGGTAAAAGACTATAGCGCCAACAAAACATTAGCGACAACTCAAACAAATCAATACAGAGATTTTACTTTAGCCTTCAAAATAAAATGACACAACCCAACTTGCTTTCTATATATAATAAACAGTTTAGCCCCACATGAGTGAGGCTAAACATTCGTCCTAAATTCTATCTACTAAGCTATTCCGTTGCTAATGTTACTTTTGATGTTCTTTGCGCTCTGTGTACTCTCATTTATTATTGTTAGTATCCTATGGCGTACGTCGTCACCAAGTCCTTGTATCTCTTCACCAAGCATATTTTTAAGGTCACTTAATTCAGCCCCTGTGTTTCCTACCATTTTGTTTATTTTCTTTTTCCACTTAGTTGCGGTATCTGCAATATCTTCTCTCATGTCTTCCCCTTTTTCAGGAGCAATAAGAAGACCAACTGCTACGCCTATAATCGCGCCGGCTAAAAACCTTGATGTGCTCATAACTGTTTATTTTTATTGTAAGTAGTTATTTCAATTAGTTACCACCACCAAAAATTTTGGACAGGACAAATATTATTAGCGCAATTATTACCACGACAATCAATATACCTACCCATACTCCTGCTTTGAAAATATCCCCTACCAACTGACAACTGCTAAAAAATAATAGCATCGCGAATACACATACAAGGGATAATTTTTTCATAATATTTCTTAATTAGTGTGATCTAATCTCTTTACATAAATATTTTATATCCCATTATAAAACCGTGCCAGTGTATCTATAAGAATATGCTTATAAATTAAAAAAATGGCTATTGCGTATTATTTCAAATAATATCCATAACATTGCACGGTGAAATCAACAAAACTAAATATGCCAATCTGTAAGCACTCCGCAGTAGCGAAGGGTTTGGCCTCTATTTAAAACAATAAAAAAACTTTAAATAACAGCCCTTCGGATAACGAAGGGCTTTTTTTATGGCTTGTATAACAAATAAAAGAATGAACCTGATCAACAAAAAAATATGTATGGCTAAAGACATTGGTATACATGGGAATGTTTTTGGCGGAATATTAATGTCGTGGATAGATGAAGCAGCAGCGGCATTTGCTACTGAATACTGTAATACACCCAATATGGTTACCCTTCGCGTTGGAGAGCTTCTATTCAAAAAACCATTGAAGGTGGGTAATCATATTCGTATATATGGGGAAGTGGCACATCTGGGCAATACTTCTCTAACGCTGAATATAGAAGCACGTAAATTTAATGTTTACAGTGCTGAGGAGACTGTTGTCTGCATTACTTCCATCACCTTTGTAAGAATAGATGACGACGGCATACCTACGCCTATCGGAGAATCGGTAAGACGCAGGCATCAGGAAAAACTTGCTGCGGCTGCGCTTAATTAAATACAGTAATTAATGAACAACAGCAATACAGTTTTGTATTTTTGCCACACTTGTTATTTTTATTAGCTAATTATGGAATATGCTTTTCGGGCCATTGAGCAGAAATGGAAGAAATACTGGAATGATGAAGAAGTTTATAAGGTAAGCAACCTAAGTGAAAAACCTAAGTTCTACATATTGGATATGTTCCCATATCCCAGTGGAGCAGGGCTACACGTGGGACATCCTCTGGGCTATATCGCTTCTGATATCTATGCACGGTATAAGCGCCTGCGTGGCTATAATGTATTGCATCCCATGGGCTTTGACGCGTTTGGTTTGCCAGCAGAGCAATATGCTATTGAAACCGGTCAGCATCCAGCAGTAACTACTGAGAAAAATATAACGCGTTATCGCGAACAATTGGATAATATTGGCTTTTGCTACGATTGGGACCGTTCAGTAATTACCAGCAATGCTGATTATTACAAATGGACGCAATGGATATTCCTGCAATTATTTCATAGCTGGTACGATAGAAAACAAAATAGGGCAAGACCAATAAAAGACCTGATAACCATCTTTGAAAAAGAAGGCAACAGCAATAATCCGTGCCCTGATGATGACCAGATGTGTTTTGATGGCAAGCAATGGAAAAACTTTTCTGAAAAAGAAAAACGCGACACATTGATGCGCTACAGGCTTGCATACCAGGGGTATGCTGAAGTGTGGTGGTGTGAGGCCCTGGGCACTGTATTGGCAAATGATGAAGTAATAAACGGAGTATCGGAACGTGGTGGCTATCCTGCCGAAAGAAAGCAAATGAGACAATGGTTTTTGCGTATCACAGAGTTTGCAGAACGGCTGCAGGAAAGCCTTGATACGCTGGACTGGAGCGAGGCAATGAAAGAAATGCAACGCAATTGGATCGGGAAAAGCAATGGTGCCGAAGTAAGATTTGAAATACAGGGGTTTTACAATAAGCATATAACTGTTTTTACAACAAGGCCTGATACCATTTTTGGTGTGGACTTTATGGTGCTGGCTCCTGAGCATGAAATAGTAGATGAAATTGTTGCATCTGCTCAACGGGATGCTGTAAGTGAATACAAGCAGTATGTGAAAAGCCGCTCTGAGCGCGAGCGTATGGCTGAAGTAAAGCAAGTCACAGGTTGTTTTACAGGGGCATATGCTTTGCACCCATTGAGCATGAAACCTGTACCTATCTGGATATCGGAATATGTATTGGCCAGCTATGGTACAGGGGCTATTATGGCGGTGCCGAGCGGAGATGAACGAGACCATCTTTTTTCAAAGCATTTTGATTTACCCATCACCAATATATTCGGTACAAACTATGATGGCAGCAAAGCATATTCAGATAAGACAGGTGTGTTGGACAATAGTGAATTTCTGAATGGAATTGAAATAACAAAAGCAAGTGAAATAGCAATCCGCGCAATAGTAGATGCCGGAGCAGGAAGAAAAAAGGTAAATTATAGAATGCGTGATGCAGGCTTTAGTCGCCAAAGATATTGGGGTGAGCCTTTTCCAATTGTTTACATAAGTAACATCCCTTATGCTACTGATGAGCCAGAATTAGATGCCTACCCTACTATACAAGCCCTTCC
The DNA here is from genome assembly GCA_035606335.1 of Flavipsychrobacter sp. Lineage (GTDB taxonomy): Bacteria > Bacteroidota > Bacteroidia > Chitinophagales > Chitinophagaceae > DATNFP01. The sequence continues at coordinate 40,412 of DATNFP010000115.1, forward strand.
TTTAGAATTGCCATTAGTGGAAAATTACAAACCAGGACCGGAAGGAGAAAGTCCGCTTGCTAATGTTGAGGATTGGGTAAACACACTGGCAGGCAAAAGAGAAACCAATACAATGCCCGGCTATGCGGGCAGTAGCTGGTATTTCCTACGCTATACCGACCCTCATAATGATAAAGAATTTGCAAGCAGAACTGCTACCGATTACTGGCAGGCAGTTGATATATATATAGGTGGAACGGAACATGCAGTGGGTCACCTACTATATGCGCGTATGTGGACGAAAGCCTTGTATGATCTAGGACATATAGGGTTTGATGAGCCGTTTAAGAAACTGATTAACCAGGGAATGATACAAGGGAGTTCGAGATTTGTTTTTGAATTGATAGTAAATAAGATGTCCCCAAAGACAAATGCAAGAACCGGAAGAATTTTTGTATCAAAAAGTCATTATGAAAATCTAGTAAAAATTCAAACAGACAAGGAAAAAGTTATCCAATATTTAATTGATAACGGAGTTGCTAAATATGATGTAAAAGATATCAGACCTGACACAAAAATTTCAATTATCAAGGCTCATATAGATGTAAACATCGTTGATGGCTTGGAGTTAAACGTTGAAGAATTTAGTAAACGATTTAACATAACTGATACAAACGGCTACATCATTCGAGAAGATGATGGAAAATATATTTGCGATGCCGAAATAGAAAAAATGAGCAAAAGCAAATACAATGTCGTGAACCCGGACGATATTGTAGAGCAATATGGTGCAGATACATTTCGTATGTATGAAATGTTCTTAGGCCCTGTTGAGATGAGCAAGCCATGGGATACAAAAGGCATAGAAGGAGTGTTTCGCTTTTTGAAAAAAATGTGGCGATTGTATTTTGATGAGCAAAAAGGATGGATAGTTACAGATGAAAAGCCGATAGAAGCAGAATTGCGTATCATTCATAAAACAATAAAGAAAGTGGGAGACGATATAGAACGTTTTTCCTTTAATACTTCTGTGAGCCAATTTATGATCTGTGTAAATGAGCTGGCTGCATTAAACTGTCATAAACGCGATATACTGGAAGCGTTGGTTGTATTGATATGCCCGTTTGCACCTCACTATGCTGAAGAATTATGGCATCG
>DATNFP010000116.1:0-7769 GCA_035606335.1 Flavipsychrobacter sp.
CAATTAACTCTCGCTCCCGGCTTTTGGAATGACAATGCCCGTGCTACCGGCATTCTAAAGGAGATAAAAATCAATAAATTCTGGATTGACCTATATGAAAAGGTAAAATCTTCAGTTGAAGACTTTGCTGTTTTATATGAATTTTGGAAAGAAGGGGAAACAAGTGAAGATGAAGTAAAACAGACCTACGATAATGCACTAAAAGAAATAGACGAACTTGAATTTAAATCCACATTGAACGAGCCGGAAGATGAAATGCAGGCCGTTATGGTAATAAATTCAGGAGCTGGTGGTACAGAAAGCCAGGATTGGGCCGAAATGCTGTTACGCATGTACCGTATGTATGGTGAAAAGCAGGGATGGAAAGTTTCAGAAATAGATATACAATATGGTGATGGAGCAGGTATCAAACAAGCTACTCTTGAATTTGATGGTGAATTTGCTTACGGTTTACTAAAAGCCGAAAGCGGGGTACATCGCCTGGTTCGTATTTCCCCCTTCGATTCAAATGCCAGAAGACATACATCCTTTGCTTCAGTTTTTGTATATCCTTTAGTGGACGATACAATAGAAGTAGAAGTAAATCCGGCCGACCTGGAATGGGAATTTTATCGGTCCGGCGGTAAGGGTGGTCAGAACGTAAACAAAGTGGAAACAGCAGTACGTTTAAAACATATCCCATCCGGCATAATCGTTGAATGTCAACAGGCACGTACGCAGGGGGAAAACAGAGAAAAAGCCCTGAAAATGCTGAAGAGTAGGCTTTATGAAGAAGAATTGCGTAGGCGCGAAGAGCTGAAAAACGCAACTAATGCTTCAAAGAAAAAGATAGAATGGGGCTCACAGATACGTTCCTATGTTTTTCATCCATACAAAATGATAAAAGACCATCGCACTAATTATGAGGTAGGTAATGTGCAGCCAGTGATGGATGGAGAAATAGATGATTTTATAAAGGCTTACTTAATGAGTGTAAAAGAAGAGCAATAAAGATTGGCTAAAGAAAATACAATAAAAAAGATTTTTGACCTTCGCTTGCTGCGGAGAATATTTGCTTTTACCAAGCCTTATAAGAGAACTTTATACACTGCAATTGTTTTATCAGTTCTACTCGCAGTTATTGCTCCGTTACGTCCTTACCTGATACAGGTTTCTGTTGATAAATACATTAATGGTCATTTATTACAAGGGTTGATATGGATAAGTGTGATACAGCTCGGAATTTTAATGATAGAAAGCTTTTTACGTTTTTGGTTTTTATATCGAACTAGCTGGCTGGGGCAGACTGTAGTGAATGATATGCGCAAATCTGTATTCAATAAGGTATTATTTCAAAATATTGCTTATTACGACCGCACCCCGATTGGTACACTTACCACCCGCACTATCAATGATATTGAATCAGTAAACGATATTTTTTCCGAAGGGATTATCTCCATAGTAGCTGATGTGCTTACTATTATAGCTGTTATAACGGTAATGACAGCTACCGATTGGCGCCTGACGCTTGTTTCTTTATCTACTTTCCCAATATTGATCATTGCTACATACTGGTTCAAGGAGAGTGTTAATAAATCCTTTCAGCGGGTACGTAATGCAATAGCCCAACTAAACGCATTCGCACAGGAACATATAACAGGTATGTATATAGTGCAAGCCTTTGCAGCTGAGAAGCGGGAAATGGAAAAATTTAAAGTAATAAACAAAGAACATAGGGATGCCAACATTAAAGGGATATTTGCCTATTCCGTATTTTTTCCAATAGTTGAAATCATTCTTGCTACCTCGCTTGGGTTATTGGTTTGGTGGGGAGCTGTAAGGATGATACATTATGATGTAACTCCCGGCATTGTAATCTCGTTTGTGATGTATCTAAATTTATTGTTCCGGCCGTTGAGGATGCTGGCTGATAAATTCAATGTCTTGCAAATGGGTATGATAGCAGGGGAACGCATATTTACAGTATTGGATAGTGATGAATATTTACATAATAATGGCACTTATCAACCTGAGCATATAAATGGTGCTGTAGAATTCGACAATGTATATCTTAGTTATAAACCGGGTGTGCCTGTGCTAAAAGGCATCTCATTCAAGCTGGAAGCAGGTAAAACTATGGCGGTAGTAGGACATACAGGTGCAGGCAAAACTACTATCATCAGCATACTGAACAGGCTTTATGAAATAGAAAAAGGTGCGATAAAAATTGACGGGCATAATATATTGGATTATGATGTTTATACACTACGTAAGCATATAGGGATTGTACTCCAGGATGTGTTTCTCTTTTCAGGAACAGTGTATGAAAATATTACATTACGTAATACGGAGATACCCTTATCCAAGGTGATCAATGTGTGCAAAATGTTGGACATCCATGATTTTATTATGAGCTTGCCAGGTGGTTACGAATTTGATGTAATGGAACGTGGCAACACCTTATCTCAAGGACAAAGACAATTGCTATCGTTCGCTCGCGCTTTGCTGTATAATCCCTCTATACTTATTCTCGATGAGGCTACTTCTTCTGTGGATAGTGAAAGTGAGCAGCTCATACAGAATGCAATTGACACTCTTATTAAAGACCGTACTTCTATTGTGATTGCCCATCGCCTTTCAACAATAAGAAAAGCTGACCAGATCATTGTAATGGAAAAGGGCAACATCATTGAAGTAGGCAACCACGAATCATTAATAGCTGAACGTGGCGCCTATTATAATCTTTATACCGCTGTAGAAAAACAGAAAGAAAAAGAAGAAGTTCTATAAAGCTTTTCTTGTTTATGAGGCTACAGCTTCTTTTGATTTAACGTATTCCAACACTTTGTTTACCATTTCTTTTGAGCCTATATATATAGGCGCACGCTGGTGCAATTCAGTTGGTATAATATCAAGAATATCTGTATGCCCATCAGTTGCCAGGCCGCCGGCGGCTTCCATCAGAAAGGCCATTGGGTTACACTCGTATTGCAGGCGCAACTTACCATTTGGCGAGCTCTTATCTGCCGGGTAAAGAAAAATGCCACCTTTTATTAATGTACGGTGCATATCGGCAACCATAGAACCAATATAACGATGAGAATATGGGCGGCCCTCTTCTTTGTTGCTTTCCATACAATAATCAAGGTAGCTTTTTAAAGCGTCGTTATACTTAGAGGTATTTCCCTGATTGATGGAATATATTTTCCCATTGTCAGGGCATTTCATATTGGGATGAGATAAACAAAACTCCCCGATTGATGGCTCTAATGTGAAACCGTTTACACTTAATTTAGTCGCATACACCATCATGGTGCTGGAGCCATATATCACATATCCGGCTGCCATGAGACGGTTACCGGGTTGTATAAAATCTTCTTTTGTAGTTGTCTTACCCAGCTTACTTACCCTGCGATATATAGCAAAAATTGTCCCTATGGGTGCGTTTACATCGATATTTGAGGAGCCATCCAGGGGGTCGAAAAGGACAACATATTTTGAATTTGCTGAAAATGTATCTTCAAAACAAACGTGGTCGTCATTTTCTTCAGAGGCTATACCTGCACAGTCCGTGCTATTCTTTAAAACACTTATTAATGTTTCATTGGCATATACATCGAGCTTCATTTGCTCTTCGCCCTGTACATTGGTAGCGCCATGCTTGCCTAATATATCAACGAGACCTGCTTTGCGTACTTGTTTGTTTATCATTTTACAAGCCAAACCGATATCACGTAACAATGCAGACAGCTCACCTGTGGCCTGGGGGAATTTTCTTGTCTCCTGGATAGTGAACTCATCCAGCGTAATTAATTTGCGTTGGGGCGACATTCCGTAGTAATTTATGTATTACAAATGTACTAAAAGTTAGGTAGCAGTTAAATGTATGGCTGCTACGAAAATAGAAATTCCCCATCGGGCAAAAATATTGTCATTTGCACAAATTTTCGTTGATAATCAACATTTTATATCAACATCTATTACCCAATCATTCCCCATTTTTACCACAATGTGAGAAACAGAAAGAAGGGGTATTGATATTTAAACCTTAGCTCTCAATTAGTGAGATCCTTCGCTACGCTGCCATTGCACAAGCCCCAATAGCTTCGCTCTGGATGACAAATGAGTAAGTATGGAGAAAAGAGCGAAGCCTCATCCCGATCTATGAAATTTGTACAAGCCCGGATAAATATTGAATATGTCCATGTTCTTAAATCGGAAATATCCGGCCCTTTGTAAAATTATATAAACGAAGGAAAATCACTTATAAAAGATCCCAACGATTAACCCCGGGGATATTTCAGTTTATAAATATTATTGCTAAAGTGCTCTTATTCCGGTGGTCTGATATTTGTCAAATCTCTACCAAACAACATTTTTCATTAAAAAATTCAATAAAACCTTTTTTATGGCTAAGACTACCAGCGATTATTTAGTTAATCGTTTATACGAATGGGGTATCAGGAGAATTTATGGGTACCCCGGTGATGGTATCAATGGAGTTTTCGGAGCATTAAACAGACAGAAAGACAAGATAGATTTCATACAGACACCCCACGAAGAGTATGCAGCATTTATGGCTTGTGCCCATGCTAAATTTACAGGGGAGGTGGGAGTTTGCGTAGCAACATCAGGGCCCGGGGCAATACATTTGCTCAACGGATTATATGACGCAAAAATGGACCATCAACCTGTAGTAGCAATAGTGGGGCAACAGGCACGAGCGGCATTGGGTGGAAGTTTTCAACAGGAAGTAGATCTTACAACATTATTTAAAGACGTGGCGAATGAGTATGTGCATATGGCCACATCTCCCCGGCAAATCAGGCACCTGGTAGACAGAGCAATGAGAATTGCCAAGAATGAACGTACAGTAACCTGCATAATATTACCCAATGACCTCCAAGATGTAGATTATGAAGAGCCTGCCAGGGTACATGGTAGTGTACATTCCAGCATGAGCTATTCCAAACCAAGCATTACACCTAATGAAGCAGATCTGCAAAATGCAGCCAATCTTTTAAACGAAGGAAACAAAGTATCTATCCTAATAGGAGCAGGGGCATACCACGCTGCCGATGAGGTAATGCAGGTTGCGGACCTGTTAGGCGCGGGAGTGGCCAAGGCTTTGTTAGGTAAAGCCTCATTACCGGATACCTTACCATACGTAACAGGCTCTATCGGTTTGTTGGGAACAAAACCAAGCTGGGATATGATGATGGAATGCGATACCCTGCTAATGATCGGATCCAGCTTTCCCTATTCAGAATTTCTTCCTAAAGAAGGACAGGCGAGAGGAGTACAAATAGATATAGATGGAAAGATGCTGGGCATCCGCTATCCGATGGAAATAAATCTGCAAGGTGATAGTAAGGAAACATTGCGCAAGCTAATACCACTGCTAAAAAAGAAAACCGACAGGGATTGGCGTAATAAAATAGAAAAAGGAGTGGCAGAATGGTGGGAGGTAATGGAGGCACGCGCAATGAAAAGTGCAGATCCAATTAACCCTCAGCGCGTGTTCTGGGAACTATCATCTCGCCTGCCGGACAATTGTATCCTTACTTCAGATTCCGGCTCTTCAGCTAACTGGTTTGCTCGTGACTTGAAAATAAGGAAGGGGATGATGTCTTCTCTTTCAGGCAACCTTGCTACTATGTGCCCAGGGGTTCCATATGCCATTGCGGCAAAATTTGCTTTTCCAGATAGAATGCCAATCGCCCTTGTGGGAGACGGAGCTATGCAGATGCTTGGTAACAATGGACTGATAACAATAAAAAAATACTGGCAACGCTGGAGTGACCCACGATTGATGATATTGGTTTTGAATAATAAAGACCTTAATCAGGTAACGTGGGAACAACGTGTGATGGAAGGAGATTCCAAATTTGAAGGTTCGCAAGCCCTGATAGATTTCCCATTTGCAGCATATGCCCAATTACTGGGGCTGGAAGGTATTAAAGTAGATAATCCTGATGAAATAGTATCAGCATTAGACAGAGCATTGGCCGCAACCAAACCAGTGGTTCTGGAAGTGGTAACAGATCCGAATGTACCACCATTGCCTCCACATATAAATCTGCAACAAGCTAAAGGCTTTACAAGCTCATTAATAAAAGGAGATCCAGATGCGTGGGAAATGATCAAGGACACTTATAAAGAAGTAGTAGCAACCTATCTACATAAATGAGCCCGGGTAAAAAAATATCTATGTCAAGTGATGCTGTACTTATTAACAGCCTGAAGGTGAGTACTTATATTATACCCACTGATCTACCAGAGGCTGATGGAACTATAGAATGGAACAGCACAACAATGGTGCTGGTGGAAATAGAAGGAGGTAATAAGAAAGGTATAGGCTATACTTATGCACATGCAGCTACAGCACTTGTAATAGAAAAAACATTGAAAGAGCTGGTAGTGGGTGAAGACATACTTCAACTATCAGCTATCACGAAGTCAATGATACGCGCCATAAGAAATAATGGAACATGCGGCATTGCTACGATGGCAATATCGGCAGTTGATAATGCCTTATGGGACCTTAAAGCTAAAATATTGAATGTCCCACTTGCTTCGCTGCTCGGAATGGTGAAAAATGAAATGGTGCTCTATGGCAGCGGTGGCTTTACAACCTATACAGATAAACAATTGGAGAAACAGTTTATCGCATGGGCGGATAAAGGCATTAAGTACATGAAGATGAAAATAGGTACACATCCTGAAAAAGATGTGGCGCGTGTAAAAGCCGCCAAAAAAGCAATTGGAGAAGATATACAACTATATGTGGATGCCAATGGTGCATATACGGTGAAGCAGGCAATTGAAATGGCAAAACAATTTGAAGAATATAATGTAACATGGTTTGAAGAGCCTGTAACATCTGATAACCTAAACGGCTTAAACTTTATCCGTGAGCATGTACCGGCAGCCATGAATATTGCAGCCGGAGAGTATGGATATAACCTACCTTATTTTGAAACTATGCTGCAAGCAAATGCGGTAGATATATTGCAGGGAGATGCCACACGATGTTGTGGCATATCAGGATTTATTAAAGCAGGGAATTTATGTGAGGCTTATCAATTGCCTTATTCATCGCATTGCGCACCTGCGATGCACTTGCATGCTGCGCTGACACTTCCCAATTTTTATATCGCTGAATATTTCCACGACCATGAACGAATAGAGGAAATATTCTTTGATGGAAACCCAAAAGTAAAAGATGGCGTGCTGCAACCTGATGTGAGTAAACCTGGGAACGGGCTTACTCTGAAAAAAGCAGACGCTGAAAAATATAAAGTGTAAACTGTATAAAACCGCCACATATGCTACAAGAAACAGAAGCGGAAATAAAAAAAGAAATAGAAGCGACACAACAAAACAAAGGAGATAGCAACCATACGCCTCCACAAGGCTATTACCTGATGTCACCATACGCTGAGCATGTAGATGTGCCTGCGATGAGAGCGGAACTCGAAACCACAATAAATGGAGAAGTACGATTTGACGAAGGCAGCAGGGCGCTTTACTCGACAGATGGCTCTAATTACCGCCAGATACCACTTGGTGTAGTGTTGCCCAAGAGTGAAACAGACATCATTAATACAATAGCCATTTGTCGCAAATATGGGTCGCCTATTTTATCGAGAGGAGGAGGAACCAGTCTTGCAGGACAAACATGCAATGTAGCGGTAGTGATGGACATGTCGAAATATTACAATAAGGTACTGCACATGGATGCAGAAAAAAAGAGAGTGAGAGTGCAACCGGGAATAGTGCTGGACCAT
>DATNFP010000117.1:0-8081 GCA_035606335.1 Flavipsychrobacter sp.
ACCTACCGGCGTAGGCAACTTTGTTGTGCGCATCGCACTACCTAAACCCTTAGAAGAATTAATCACATTCGCTTTGGCTGGTGCTGCCAGATTTGCTGGTGCTTTTGCCATTTGCTCATGCCCGCCCGAATATACTGACAAGCGACTAGCCGTTTGCGCAGACGCTCCAACCATTAATGAAATCGCTGCAAAAAGTAAAAATAATTTTTTCATAAGATTTTTTTTACGTGGTCGTAATATAAAAATATATATAATAGACGATTTATTTAAAAAAAACCTTTGGTGAATTTCTTCTATAACACAAAAAATAAAGGGGGATTTATTATCCCCCTTTATTAAAAAACTATTAATTTTTATTCCTTATTAATGGGAGATCGATATTCTTCCCGTCGTAGTTTGATTGTCTGCCCTCAGACTATAAATATATGTACCTGATGCTAAATCAGATGTATAGAATACAGCCTTACCAGTAGACACGCTACCCATATTTTGTGTTCTTACAACTTGTCCGATTGAGTTGGTCAAAGTAACAACAACATTTGCATTCAGATTTAGTGTGAATGGAATATATACAACATCATTAGCAGGGCTTGGATAAGCGCTTACAGTATTAATTGTATTATATACTGCCTTAACGAGAGTACCATGGCCTGTATCAACAGTCCCTGTGGTATCCCCATTCTTTATACTATCCACCTGAGCAATGCTATAGCAACCAGCGCATTTGATATGAGTCAATACCCAAAGATATTGGTCAGCAAAATCGCCACTTGAAGGACTAAATGAATTCTGGAAAGCCTGATCAGCCATTGTAGAGAAATAGAAAGCATTAATACCTGTGTTGCGTGTATCCATAGAAGACGAACCATTTTCGTCATACCAGCTTGTATCAGCAGGTGAAGCTGTTGGCCCCATACGGTTTCCATACCAATAGGTCATCCAGCTTGGAGGGCTGCTTTCATAACCCCATACAGGTTCGAAATAGTTGAACTGCTGTACTGAATCCACATTGGGAGTTGAGGTATCACCTGTTTTAAATGTAAAAGAAACCGCATATTTCATGCCTGCAGGGATATGAGCACCGCCAGAAGGAACAGCATAAGTGAAATATTTCAATACAGTATCCGCATCTGTAAGAGGACTTAGTGGTTGTTTCCATACTACGCCACCGGGAAGACCCGCAGTATCAACGCTAGCACATCTTAACGTACTATCTCCAAATGGAATGAAAATATACATAGATGTATCTGTTACGTTTGGATTCTGATTGATCCATGGGGCTTGAGATACTGAATAATAGTTAATGAAACGTTCAGGCTGTACAGATATGATCAAAGTATCAATTACTGAGCTTTTGCCAGGTGTAGCAACATAACCCGCCAGGATACTTACTGAGTCAACAATGTAAGGAACACCACTTGTAACCTGTATCACAGTTGAATCCCCACCCAGTAATGGACTCGCAGGGTTATTATACTGTGTATAGGAAATTGGGTTAACATACTCAGCAACTGAAGACAATTCTAACGGGAATACACCGTTAGAATAACGTAACGTTACGGTAGAATCAAACCACATTGGCACAAACGTAATGTTTGTGGAAGGACTGGCTGTCCATCCTTGTGATATTATTTGGTCAATTGTAAGAAAATGGCTGTACCATCTGTTACCACCTAACGGTGTAGGTAATCCAGTAGTACGCATCGCACTCCCCAAACTCTTGGAAGAATTAACCGAATTAGCTTTGGCCGGGGCGCTAAAGTTAGCCGGCGTTCTTGCCATTTGTACTTGCTCACCCGAATGAGATGCTAAACGGGTAGCAGTCTGTGCAGAAGCTCCACATGCAAATGAAGCAGCCGCAAAAAGTAGACATAATTTTTTCATCGCAATATAATTTTAACCACAAAATTGTTTAGGTAAAGATAGGCATTCCTCATTAACAGAGAAATTTTTTTAAATAAATGTCTCAATATGTTATATACACATTTTAAAAAGAATCAACTAAGGTAAAATATTTCCATCCATCAATAAGGCGGATTACTTTTGCGTGTTTCTAAAAAATACTATGCTTCCTGAATTTGACAATACAGAAATTGCTTTTAAATATAGAAGTGATAATGAAATAAAACGCGCAAGGTTTTTATTTTCATCCATGAGTTCTCCTTTGTTAACCAGCATAGGAATGGCAGCAGCCAAGTGGTCTATTAATTTGCATTTACCCGTAAAGGGTATCATTAAAAAAACAATTTTCGCACAGTTTTGCGGTGGAGAAACAATGGAAGAGGCCGCAGCTACCGCATCTGTACTTGATAAATATGGCGTAGGTGTCATCTTGGATTATGGAGTGGAAGGAAAGGAAACAGAAGAAGACTTCGACAAAGCGGTACCGGAATTTATTAAGGCGATAAGATATGCTGCTTCTCAAAAAAATATCCCTTTTATCAGTTTAAAAGTTACCGGCTTTGCTCATTTCGATTTATTGACAAAAAAACATGCCGGAACAACACTCTCTACTGAAGAGAATGCAGAGTGGGAACGAGTTTATACCCGCATTAATGAAATATGCAAAGCTGCCGCAGAATATGATACCATGGTTTTGATAGATGCTGAAGAGAGCTGGATACAGCAGCCAGTTGATGATCTTGCAGATGCGATGATGGAATTATACAATAAAGAAAAAGCCATAGTATTTAATACATTCCAGCTTTACCGGCATGACAGGCTTGAATTTTTGAAAAAATCCCATGAGCATGCCGCAGAAAAAAATTACTTATTGGGAGCTAAGCTAGTTAGAGGTGCCTATATGGAGAAGGAACGGAAACGCGCAGCCGAAAAAGGTTATCCGTCCCCAATACAACCCGACAAACAAGGCACTGATACTGATTATAACGAAGCTGTCGTTTTTTGTCTGAAAAGATTGGACCAGCTTGCAGTTTTTATTGGCACACACAATGAAAAAAGTTGTATGGAAGCTGTAAAATATATGCAAGATCATCACATTGCACCCAATGATCCGCATGTTTACTTTTCACAGCTTTATGGCATGAGCGATAATATTTCTTTCAATCTTGCGCATGCCGGATACAACGTAGCAAAATATCTGCCTTATGGTCCTGTAAGAGATGTGATACCTTACTTAATGCGCCGTGCACAGGAAAACACTTCTGTTGCTGGGCAAACAGGACGTGAGCTTTCTCTCATAAATAAAGAGCTAAAAAGAAGGAAGTTAAAATAGATAATAAAGAAAAAAACCATCTGCTAGAGATGATTTTTTCTTTATCAATAATATTGTGCTTAATTTTTTTCTATTACGTAAAGATCTTCGTTATCACGCTTCATGCGAAAATTTTCCCGTGCATATTGTTCTAATTTCTTTGGATTAGTAACAAGATCTGTATGCTCTTTTTCCATACGCCCTATCTCAGCATTCAGGTAAGCGATATTATCTTTTGTTGCTTGCAGATCTTTTTTACGCTGATGCTGTGATACCCAATCATTCTGGTCAAAAAAAGTGATCCATGCAAAAAATGCTACGGCAGTAAGAAAAAATTTGTTTGTGATAACACGAAGTATCTTTTTCATAATCGCATAGACTATTTACCAAATTTAAGAGCTTTTCCCGGATAATAAGCATTCCCTGCCAGCTCTTCTTCTATGCGCAACAATTGATTATACTTTGCCATCCTGTCTGAGCGTGAGGCTGAGCCGGTTTTTATTTGTCCGCAATTAAGAGCAACTGCCAGATCAGCGATCGTAGCATCTTCTGTTTCTCCTGAGCGATGACTCATAATAGTATTATACCTATTGTTCTGTGCCATTGTCACCGCTTCTATTGTTTCTGTTAAAGTACCTATCTGGTTTACTTTTACCAACAAGCCATTTGCTACTCCTTTTTCTATTCCTTTTTCAAGGCGTTTTACATTGGTCACAAAAAGATCGTCACCAACTAATTGTACTTTACTACCCAAAGCGTCTGTTAGTAATTTCCATCCTTTCCAATCGTCTTCTGCTATACCATCCTCAATACTCACAATAGGATATTTTCCACACCACTTCACCCAATACTCTACCAGCTCTTCACTTGACATTTTTGCGCCGTCTGATTTGTGAAAGTGGTATTTTTTATCCTTATCATTATACAATTCACTGTTAGCCGCATCAAGTGCTATTGCCACCTCGTCACCTGGTTTATAGCCTGCTTTTTCAATAGCTTTCAATACTGTTTCTATAGCTTCTTCATTACTTTGAATATTCGGAGCAAACCCTCCTTCGTCACCTACATTTGTCGAATATCCTTTTTCTTTCAGCACTCCCTTAAGATGATGAAATATTTCAACACCCCAGCGCAACCCCTCACTAAAGCTGGACGCACCAATAGGCATTACCATAAATTCCTGGAAATCTATTTTATTATCTGCATGCGCACCACCATTCAATATATTCATCATAGGCACCGGCAATGTTTTAGCATTAGCTCCCCCTACATAGCGATATAATGACAGCCCGCTTACCTGCGCAGCAGCTTTTGCTGCAGCCAGGCTCACGGCAAGCATCGCGTTAGCGCCAAGCTTTCCTTTATTTTCAGTACCATCCAGGTGTAGCATTGTTTTATCCAGGCCACATTGGTCTGTTACATCCCATCCATATAGCTCTTCCGCTAAGGTTTCATTGATATGTTCCACTGCTTTAAGCACACCTTTACCCTGGTACAGCTTTTTATCACCATCACGAAGCTCTACCGCCTCATGCTTACCCGTAGACGCACCCGATGGGACAGCAGCGCGTCCCATAAGACCGTCGCTGGTGTGGACATCTGCTTCTACTGTAGGGTTACCCCTTGAATCTAATATCTGTCGTGCAACAATATCTGTAATGAAACTCATATTTATATTTTTATCTAATTCGGGACAAAAATAATCCGCAAATCGGGAATTTGACAAAAACAATAAGAAGATTTAATATCAAATCATTAATTACAAAGTGAATAATACACTTGAGTGAAGTGTCAAATTATAGAAATGTAAGATTATTTTTGCTTCCATGATATATCATCTAATTGTTGGGGATGCAGCAGCAGAGCCATTGAAACAAGCGGTGGCAATGGAACCTTCTATACATGGCGAGGTAATAGTATTAAAAGACATTCTTCATGTGGGGCCTATACAAAAAGAAAAAGAAGAAGGGGCATCATTCAGCGCTCTGCGTTCTGCTTTCTGGCAACAAATTTTGCTTAATGAAAAAAACCCGGCACAGGTAGATGATATGGAACGACTGCTGGAAGTATCAAACAAGTTATTCAAAGATGATGAGGACCAGGTATGGTTTTGGATGGCGCCATGGCCTGCCGATATATCTGCTTACTACTGGACATTAAAATATTTATCAAAGCACCAAGGTAGATTTTACCTTATTAATATAGCCGGCTTACCATTCCTTGATGAGAACGGCAAAGTTTATTATCCGAAAAATATCAGCAATATATTGCCAAGAGAATTGGTTAAAGCCCGTAGGCTTGCAAGACTTGTGACGCCTGCTGAAATAGAAGTGGATAGTGATGAATGGAATAAAATGGTTCAGGAAAATGCTGCGATCCGCACGCATGAAGGTGGCAAGAAACTGATATCACATAATGATGATTATTACGACAATCAGTTGATCAGCTTTTGCTCACATCAATTTCAAAAGGCATCCCGTATCATTAGCCAGGCAATGAGTAAGTATAATATACCCACAGGTGATATTTACCTGGGGTGGCGATTACGGAAGATGGCAGAAAATGGCACATTGCAACTTAGCGGAGACATTACTAAGACTCTTCGCGATTTCGAAGTAAAGCTTCCAGGAGAAGCATCGAACGATACAGTTGGCATTCCATAATATTTTCTCATGCAAATAACACCTCTTACAATTTCAGGAAGTGATGAACGTGGTTTTACAAGTGAATACCTACATGAGCGTACAGGCAACCAACTGATCGTATTCAGAAAAGCTGGCACTATAAGTGGCAGGCATTATCATAAAGGGATCTCCGCAACCAAGAACCCCGAAGTATTTATCATCCTTAACGGAACTGCAATAGTTAATTGGCGCAATATTAATGACACTGCAATCCTATCGGCTACAGTGACCGGACCTGTAAAGCTGGAAATTTACCCATATACCTGGCATGAGCTTATTGCTGAGACAGATTGCACTTGCCTGGAGCTTAATTCAATTTCCGAGCATGTGGCGGACACTTTTTATATCCCGTAAATTTTGAAATACGTGAGGTAGAAAGCGGCATAAAGCAGGAATAAGCTTACCTTTGCAGCTATGACTTTTGAGCTCCCCCTGACAGAGGAAAAAGTTAAATCACATCAGATCACTGCCCTCCATTTGGTATCAGCATTGGCCTTTTTAGGTACCGGTGCTATATTTTACTGGCTGTACACTCCGGTAAAAAAATGGGGTGCTGCGTTATTGATAATTGGTGTGCTACTACTTTTAGTTACTATCATCAAAAATAAATGGCTGATAAAACCTTATACAAACAGGATATTCCGCATACTGGAGCTTATGATATTTCTATGCCTGGTAAGCTTTTTATATCTCCATCATATCTGGGTAGCCACGATAATGTTTGGTATACTAAGCGCCGCTATCCTCTTTGCCATATACTGGGAAGGCATTAGCGGGAATAGTTTAAAAATATCAGTTAGTGCAGATGGCATCAAATTGCCAATAACATCGAGAAAGAGATTTATTGAATGGCACGAAGTGGAAAAAATATTATTAAAGTACGGCACATTTACTGTCGACTGTCACAATAAACGGCTGTTCCAATGGAATATACAGGGAGTAAATTTTGATGAAGAAATTTTTGAATCTTTTTGCAATAACCAGATAGAAGGAAATAAAAGCAAAAGAAGGAATGACGACTGGTAGGAAAAATATTTTGTGAGTTTTTGAATATTTAATTAATACAATGTTGAATACATCTCCATATTTGTTATACTCTGACGGGCAGGGGAAAATTTTTGAGGATACGTCGTTATATGCTGCAGGGCGTACGGGATGGGATGCAATACCTGTGCCTGAAGATGAATGGATAGAGCTGCCGGATGGTGGTTCTCTATATGAATTGCCCGGCCGCAGAGGTATTGGCATTGATGTAAAAACGGGTGAGATGCGGATATGTGAAAAAGGATGGGCGGTGGCCGCCTTTATTCCCCCGGCACATACAGGATTTTATCTTGCTGCTTACGAATCACAGCCTGACGCGCCTACTCTTCCGTTGTTTTGTTATACTGCTGCGGGATGGCTGAATGATAAATTTTATGTCCCTGCGATACGCATCGAGCAAGACATCAGGCAGGAGTGTGCAGGCTTCGACGATAGTAAAGTAAGGCAAGGTGTAAATGATATGTTGCATGCCTATCCTCATAACAGGCTTGTGAAACACCTGGCAGAAAACTGTGCTCTTACCTATAGCTGTCCTGCTGCAAGAAATTATTTTATGGGTCGCTGGGAATGTCCTATCCCCTCTTCACCGGCATGCAATGCCAATTGCATAGGTTGCATTTCTTTTCAGCCTGAAGATGAAACAATTGTTTCCACACAGGATCGTCTTAGCTTTAAACCTACAGCAGCAGAGATAGTAGAATATACGGTACCCCACCTGGAGACAGCCCCGTATCCTATAGTCAGTTTTGGACAGGGTTGCGAAGGCGAACCATTGCTTATGTGGGAAACAATACGTGAATCTATTATTGAGATCAGAAAACATACAAACAAAGGAAGTATCAATATCAATACTAACGGCAGTCGCCCCGATGCAGTAGAAAAATTAATGCAGGCTGGCTTGAATAGCATTAGAGTAAGTACCAATTCAGCACGCGCTGACATTTATACCAAATATTATCAGCCAAATAATTATCGTTTTGAAGACATTGTGGAAAGTCTCCGTATTGTCCGCAAGTATAATGGCTGGACTTCTATAAACTATTTTGTATTTCCCGGCATGACAGACAGTGTGGGCGAATATGAAGCTTTGCGCAAGCTAATAAAAACTACCGGCCTTAGCATGATACAATGGCGCAACT
>DATNFP010000118.1:0-22824 GCA_035606335.1 Flavipsychrobacter sp.
GGAGACAAGCCCCACCTCTTTTCGATGAACGAAAGAATGCTCACTGTTTCATATTGTGTGTGATCTACAAATCCTTGTTTCGCGAATGGAGAGATAATAATAGCTGGAACACGTGTGCCAGGTCCCCACTTCGTATCTATCACCGGAGGAGCTACATGATCCCAAAAACCACCGTTTTCATCATAAGTAACGATAATTACCGCGTCTTTACCATTAGGACCATTTAGTACGTCATTTATCAAATCTACTGTATGACTTTCACCTGCCTGAACGTCAGAATAACCAGGGTGTTCATTGTTAAGTCCTAACGGTTTTACAAATGCAACACTTGGTAGCGTACCATTTTTTGCGTCACTGATAAATACGGTTTCGTCTTTAAGGTGATCTTTTTTAGCTTGGGTACCATCAGCATAATTTTTAAAATAGACAAATGGTTGATGGTGAAACTGGAAGGTGGGATCAGGACTGCCGGCTAATGCATTGTCCCATCCGCCGGAGTACCATGTCCAGGTAACATTTTTATCAGAAAGTCTGTCACCGATAGTTGGTAATGTCTGGTTAGGAACCAATGTAGCTGCGTTAGAGCCCGCAGGGTGTGGCATATTAACTGAATAGCTTGTATTTACAACATAGCCATCGGGAGTTACAGCCCCATCTGTTATCAATTTACCTGAACCATCTACTTTGGCAACTATGCTGCTTGGTGCGCCTGGAAATACCGGGCTTGCAGCGGCTATAAGCCAAATGTGGTTTAGGAAAGAGCCACCAAATGCACTATGATAAAAGTTATCACACAAGGTATATTTCTGAGCCATAGCAAGCATTGGTAATAAGCTTGTTTTATAGTAGCCTTGTGATAACCCTGCTGAAGTATTGTACAATGCGTATTTATCCATTTTGCCACCATCTATTTGCATTTGCTCCTGGTAGTAGCGATGCAAAACATCGGGTGTTTCCTGGTCATTGGGTATATACTGATCAATATTAAAATAAGTATTGGCCAGGTTTGTCGGGAATGCACTTGTACCTGAAATAGCCGGTAAATTAGTATAGGGATTGCCTGCAGAATCAAGCTGTGTAGTGTTGGCCGCAGTTGCATTTGATAAACCGTTAGCGCCGGAAAATTGTCCGTACAGATTGTCGAAGCTATGGTTTTCCAAATAGATAACCACCACATGGTTTATCTTATTAATGCCTGATGGTGAATTGTCTGATGAGCCACCATTATCGCTTTTTTTACAACCGAAAAACGACAGGCTCAATGCCAGCATCCCTGCGACAGGAATAGATAGATGTTTTGTTTTTAAGGCGTAGAGATTCCTTTTCATAAGAGCACGTTTAATTTTATCTGCTGATTGATTTAAGCGTAAAAAAACGCTACTCGTATGAATAGAATATTAATGTTAGATAATCTTTGTGTTATGGTCGGAGCTTGAAATAATTAATGATTATTCTAGCGGATTTATCTTATTGATTGATAATCATACCACAGTAAAGCAAATTAACTTACTGGTGCCATCAAGGTTTGTCTTTAAGGATACTATTCAGTTCTTCCAGTTTATCTTTATCCAATGGTTTATTCAGATAACTGCGTACATAAGGATTACCACATGCTTTTTGTTTGTCTTCAGTATGGGTTGAAGTGGTTAGCATCATGATAATGCAGTTTCTTTTTATTTTTTCAGGAAGCTGTGTGTAGGCATCGAGAAATTCAAAGCCATTCATTCCCGGCATATTGATGTCCAGCAGTATGAGATCAGGTAAAGCACTTAGATCGCTTTGTTTTTCGGTAAGGTAACTAAGAGCATTTTTTGCAGAATCCATGATTATTACTTCATCAGTAAATGAATATCTGTCCATCACACGCTTTGCAATGTATAAGTCTATCTCATTGTCGTCTATTACCATTACTTTATTTACCATTGATCAAAAATTTTGAGTGTTTCTAATGTTTGGAATAGTAACAATAAATTTTGTCCCCTTGCCTGGTTCTGATTCAAATTGAATTGTTCCGTGTAGCTTTTCAACAGTTTCTTTTACTATATAAAGTCCTAAGCCGGAACCTATAGATTTATTTGAGATCCTATAGAACATGTCAAATATCTTCTCATGATTTTCCTTGCTAATGCCTATCCCATTATCTTCTATGGTAATAACAGCCTTTTCATTGCATGATTGCACATCTATATCAACAAAAGGATCCGCTGCCTCCGGATTGCTATAGCGAACGGCATTTGATATAAGGTTATTGAATATTATTGTCATCCTGCCGGGATCGGAATAAAAAGTATCACATTCATCTATATTAATACGAATATTGACTTTTGCGGCTGAGGATACCATGTACTTAAGGTTGTTTTTTATATACTCAAGCAAATTGGCAAATTTTACTTCTTCTTCCTTCGTCTCAAGTCTCGCATTTCTTGAGTAGTCAAGGATGTCGCTAATAAAGCCATCCAGTTTATTTATATTTTTCTTTATTAGCTGTATATCTCCCGCGATATTCTTATCTGTGGTTTCGACTTCAATTAATCCTATTATCCCTAACATGGAAGATAACGGCGCTCTAAGGTCGTGCGAAACGCTGTAAACAAAACGGTCCAATTCACCATTAGACTTTTTTAATTCTTCATTAGAGGCTTTTAACGCATCTTCATATTCCTTTTGCTCGGTAATGTTTCTGAAGTTTATTACAATGCCTTTAATCACAGGGTCGTTAATAAGATTAATCGCCACTCGCTCTGTCCATATTATTCCTCCATCTTTTTTGTTAAGCCGGTAAACAGCTTTTTTTATTTCTCCGGGATTTGCAAGTAGATCTTTTAAAAATTTTTCTACAATAATCCTATCATCAGCGTATACAAATTCAGCATTAGATCTGCCAATAACTTCTTCCGGCCTGGAGCCCGTTACTCTCTGTATAGAGTCACTTGCAAAAACAATATCAAAATTTTCATCTACTACCACAATTGCATCCGACGAGTTTTCTAAAA
Organism: Flavipsychrobacter sp.; assembly: GCA_035606335.1. Classification (GTDB taxonomy): domain Bacteria; phylum Bacteroidota; class Bacteroidia; order Chitinophagales; family Chitinophagaceae; genus DATNFP01. The sequence continues at coordinate 2,994 of DATNFP010000118.1, forward strand.
ATGTGCGAAATCTGTGTTCACTATCTCTAAGTGCTTGTTCTGCCTCTATTCTTTTCGTTATATCAGCAGTCACGCCGTCAATCCTCAGTAGTTTACTATTATTATCTAATGTAGGTACGATTTTAGTTTCCAGCCACTTGATTTCATCATTCTTATTTCGAATACGATAAGTATTGACAATTTCTTTTCCCTCTCTCATTTTTGAATCGTTAGCCCATATTGCACCCTTATCTTCCTCAAGTACTACTTCTATCCATAAATTGGAATTTTGGAAAAAATCGTCCTGTGTGTACCCATATATGTCCTCACAGGACTTGCTCATCTGGGTAACCTGATTATGCTCCATATCAACTGTAAAAAACACTTCCCTTATATTTTCAAAAAGTGTTCTTAATTCGTTATTCGCTTTTACCAGTTTCAGGTTTGCCTTTCTTTTTTCAGTGATATCCCGCATTGTGCCAATAAACTTTATTTTTTTATTGGAAGCATCTACAATAATGTCTGCACATTCATGTATTATTTTTTCTGTGCCATCTTGTAAAATGATGCGATGTTCAAGATCATATCTCTCTCCCTCTTCTATAGATCTCCTTAATGCTTCTTTTAGCAACGGAACGTCATCTGGGTGAACTCTGGTGAAAAAGGCGTCATTACTTGGCGTAATGCTTCCCGGCTCAAAGCCCAATATACGGTATGTTTCATCCGACCAGTAACGCATACTATTGTTCAAGTGATTAAAGTCGGAAAGACTAAATTCCCAACTACCAACATGCGCTATTCTTTGCGAAGACTCAAGATGAGATGCATGTAACTCCTTTTCTTTCTCCGCTTTTTTTCTTTTTAAAGTCTCTTCTTTAAGGATTTTGGCTATTTGTGAAAGTTTATGAAAATCAAGATCACGGATGTTATTTTCTTCTTGTGAATCTTTAAGAATAGCAAGTGATTCTTTTAAAGATTCGAATACAATTTTATTTTCTTCTTCAATTTCCTTTTTTATTTTATCATTCAATGCTTCCTTTTCCGATGAGCTTTCTTCAATAGTTCGTTTCAGTATTTGACTATCAGCTTCATAAAAATCATAAGATTTACTAATGGCCTGAAATAAAGCCTGTACATCAGCCGGTAGCTTATCTGTCTTTTTAACGTACTTATTTATTTGCTCTTGTAAAACTTTATTCATGCTTATTTTCTGCTATTCTGTAATAAATAATTGTATCGAATAATGCCTGTCCAAATGAGGCTGATCGGTAACAGTGTTATAAAATAATAGTATTACAATAACTGCATGCCGATTTTGATCCTCTTCAACTGTTCAATCCAGATATTTCTTTTTATTTTATCCTCTTTACAAGCTATTAATAGCATTATAAAATATGGTATTGATTACAGGGACTAAGTAAAATAGATTTAAGCTTGGAATGGCATGGCCATTTACACGCTTCCATTTAAAGTTAATTGATAAACAATAAATTTCAAATACAACCGATGAGGATCTGCTATATAAAAATAATGGTAATAGATAAACTTCAAACATAGAATACTGCTCAGGAGTATAACTGTCTGCGCATGGTTTTTGTATATTATTTAATTAGCATGTTTTACAATATTGTTTCTGCGCGAAAATGAAAAACTGTGCTTTCTGAGATAATCATACAAAAAATAATAAACGAAGGCCCGATCAAATTCCGGGATTTTATGGAAATGGCATTGTATTATCCGGATTTGGGTTATTACACTTCTGCAAAAGAAAAGATAGGGGTTGATGGCGATTATTACACAAGTACAAGTCTGACTTTTGTGTTTGGTGCTTTAATAGGCCGGCAGATCGAAGAAATGTGGAGTTTATTAGGCAAAGTACCATTTACTATAGTTGAGTATGGGGCTGGTACAGGCTCGATGTGCAGGGATATTCTTACATATCTTAAGAGAAACAAACGACTATATGATGAGCTTAATTATTGTATCGTAGAAAAAAATACTATTTGTAAAAAAGAAATAAACGATTTCGGACAAAAGGTAAAATTTTATAACTCAATACGAGACATCGGAGATGTTACCGGGTGCATTTTGTCGAATGAGTTACTTGATAATTTTGCCGTTCATAGAGTTGTAATGAAAGATGAGTTAATGGAAGTGCTGGTAGGATATGAAAATGGCTTTGTTGAAATATTGCAACCTGCATCACAAGAACTTAAAGACTACTTGCAACAATTAAATGTAGAATTGCCGCAGGGTTTTCATACGGAAATAAATTTACAGGTTTTAGAATGGGCAAAAGAAGTTGCTACTGCTTTAAAAAAAGGATTTGTATTAACGATAGATTATGGCTATCCGTCATCTGAGCTGTATTGTGACTATAGGCGCATGGGGACTTTGATGTGTTATTATAAGCACAGCATAAACGATTGCCCTTATAACTACATTGGAGAACAGGATATTACTACACACGTTAACTTTTCGGCACTGTACTATTGGGGTCTAAAAAATGGATTGGATTGCAGCGGGTTTACAGATCAGTTTCATTTCCTGCATGGTCTTGGGTTTGTTGATTATTTAAGAGAAATAGAGAAAAATAATGCAAAAAGTTTTTCAGACAGAGAAAAAGAATTACTGATAAATAACCTGCTATTGGACATGGGAAATAAATTCAAAGTGCTTATTCAGCAAAAAGGAATAGCACCATGCCAGCTTTCCGGATTGAAATTTTCTAAGCAATATGTATAAAAAGTAAAATATCGTTGAGAGTGACTCATTTCACTTTTTCAGTAAAAGTAATCTTATTGCCAACCGGATCAATCACTGTCATCGTTATATATTCAGGATCCCATTCAGGAGTTTCTAACCCCGGACGGTTATATTTATACTTCTTGTCAATAAGCTGCTGATGATATTCTTTTAGCCCCTTGAATTCGTCTATTGTAATGCGGACTCCGGGCGAGCCATCGCCGTGATGTTCTGAAAGAAATAATATGATGTCTCTAAAGGAGGCCTGCATGAATTTAGGAGTAGTCCCCGGCTCAAATTCGTGCGTCCAATCAATTTTAAAACCAAGCCAGTCAACATAAAATTCAATGGTCTTATTATAATCAAAAATGCGAAGAACTGGTTTTATTACTGACATATACTATACATATTTTTAAGGTAATAGTTCGGAATTATGTTTTTCATTTATTGAGCCTATAACATTCCCCGGCGAGAGAGAAGCTAATTCTTTATTTATAATGAATAATTAAAGTGAAGAAATCACCAATTGTAATTTGCAATATTGGCATTTTTTTCAAATTCCCGAAATATATACAAACAAATAAATGATAATATTTTGTAAGGAATGAGAGTTCTTTTTTATTGTCTTTCCTCGCCGGGTATTGCATTTTGAGGCTTATATTTTTGTATGATTTTCCTGCCCCTTATGGAATAACCAAAAATCGGAGCAAGAAGACAGATATCAAACAAACTCAATAATAAGATCAGCAATCCTACACCAATTAATACGACATTTAGAGGTAGTCTGTATGTGGAATATCCCCATGCCATAATTGCAAAACCGATGATGCTTCTTAAACCACGGCCAACCTGACTAGCCATAAAACGAAAAAAGTTTTTCATTGATGTATTTTGATCAGGAAGACAGAAAAATTATGCCTTCATAAGATCAAAAGGGATATTAAAGAGTTTAAATCTTAGGGGGTAGTTATCAATAATTTATGATCCATTTTAATTACATATTTCTCAAAGAACATTCATGATGCTAAATCAACAGGAACCTTTAATTTTAAACCAGATACATGATACTACCTTATATTATAGCCGTATGTTTTCTGGCTACTCTGGTTCGTTCAACTTTTGGCTTTGGTGAATCCCTTGTTGCAGTTCCCCTGTTTGTGCTTTTTATTCCCCTCGAGGTTGCCGTTCCGCTTTCGGTACTTATGTCTGTATTTGTGGCATTGATCGTTGTCATTCAGGATCACAAGGAAATACAGATAGCCAGCGCCAGGTGGCTGATCTTATATGCGCTTTTGGGCATCCCGTTGGGCCTGCTCATCCTCATTTATGGGAATGAGTATTGGGTAAAGATCGTCCTGGCGGTGTTGATTATAAGTTATAGTGTTTATGCAATGTCGGCGAAAAATGCGCTGCATCTTGAAAATGATAATCGCTTTTGGCTATTTATCTGTGGCTTTTTATCAGGGGTGCTTGGTGGAGCTTACGGACTCAATGGGCCACCGCTTGCAGTATATGGCAATATGAGAAGATGGAGTGCAAAACATTTCAGAGCAACTCTACAGGCATATTTTCTTGCCGCGAGTTTTATCGGTATACTGGGATATAGCATAAAAGGATTATTAGATTTTACCGTTATAAAATATTTCCTGATTTGTCTGCCTGCAATGATACCAGCTATATTTTTAGGCAGATATTTTAACCACAAGCTTCACGGTGCCGCCTTCTTCAAGTATGTGTATTGGGGGTTGATTCTTATTGGCGCTTTGCTATTAATCTTTACAATCGCAGGTATAAAGAGCTAAATGATTATTCTGCAAAAGGCTACCAATTACTAACCTTCATGAACAATGCGGTTATCTGCTTAAAATAAAAAAGGGTTTCAAACTTGGTCGCTTGAAACCATTTATCTGTTTGGCTCCCCCTGTTAGACTTGAACTAACGACCCCCTGATTAACAGTCAGGTGCTCTAACCAACTGAGCTAAGGAGGAGTGTAATTTGGGTTGCAAAAATAAGCAGTTTATCCTTTTGGCAAAATCTTTTTCTGAAAACCTCCCAAATATTTAAAATTTTTAAGCATCAGTTGCAAATCGGCCCCGGGAGTGTACTGTTGAGCATAGATTATACTGAGCTGTGTTTTTACTTCTTCTGTGGGAGCAAAATTTTCTAAAACATTATAAGGTGGGATAACCCCATCTTTTATTTTGGGCAGAAAATACGGCGCACTTCCCTGCATGTAGCCCACCCATGTTTTTTTCCCGGCAATAACGCTAAAACAATTATTAATGAATTGTCCGCGTTTTTTTACAAAAAGCAAGGTAATTGGGAATAACAAAAGAAATAGTATTGATGAGAACACGTCTACCATTCGTTTATTACGTACTTGCGCGAATATAGCCAGATTAAAGCGCCTGTCAATGGTATAAAGATCTCCTGATGTATGACTGGAGTTGCTGCCTACAAAGCTTTGGCTGTTCGGCAGATGGATCTTGTAATCATACTCTTTCCCGCATTGCTGCATTTGGTTAAAGACCTCTGAATAAGTAAGGCCATTGATGCAAAAGATCACTTCATTGATCCCGGCAGTATAAAGAAGCTGATTCATTTCAGACAGTGAGGCTAAGGAATTACCTTTATTGTCTCCATGACTTATTCGGCCTGATAGCTCTGGCGCATAATGCACACGCTGTAAGGTAGCAGCCGTTCTTTGATAAGCATCCTCATCTGCTACAATTACGGCTTTTCGAGGTAATTTATCGTAAGGGATGAACTTGAAAATACCCAGCCTGTAAAGCAATTCATGTAGCCCCAATAGTATGACAGTCCCTGCAAAACCGGTAAAAATGATAATAGCCCGTGAATAGCGAAGACCCGGTTGCAGCATGCCGTAATAAGCGAGGATAACGATAGTGCCTACAATCATACCCCTGGTTACCCGCAATGCCCTGTAAGGTTCATCATAGGCGCCATTAAAATACAGGCAAACGATCCATAAGATAATGTACACAGGGAAGGTAGCGTATACAGAGCTCCACGGTATCGGCAGTATATTCTTTACATGTACTACCCAGAAATCTTTGATAAGCCATAATGTAAGCAGCAATACAAGCGCATCGAATAATGGCATCCGTAGTACCTTCAGTACTTGTTTTGCCGCACCCAGAATAGCTCTTAATACAATCCCAATGTTGATAAACAGCCTGAAGAGTGTCGCTTGTTGCTTGCTGTAATGCTTCTTTACAAAGGTTGCCAACGCCTCATTAAATATCCTCACATACGAAAGGGTGGCCTTGCGTGTGCTCTCGCCTTTATAATGTATCAGCGTTGCTTCAGGAAAATAAATGTTTTTATAACCGGCTTTCTGGATACGGTATGAAAGATCTACATCTTCACAATACATGAAATAGTCCTCATCGAAAGCACCTCCTATTTTAGCCAGTAAGCTGCTGCGTACCATCATACAGCAACCGGAAAGTACTTCTACTTCTGCTAGCTGGTGTTCCTTTACATGTACTGCATAATATTTATTAAAATAAGGCGATTTGCTAAATACCTTATTAATTCCTGTGGTTTTGAATATGGCAACTGAAAGGGTAGGGAAAGATTTTTTAGAATCGGGGGCAAACTGTCCTTTACCGTCAATCAGCCGGGGACCAATAGAGCCTGCTTCGGGATGGGTATCCATGTAAGCTATGGTTTTTTGGAAAAAATCTTCCGGCATCACCGTATCAGGGTTCAGGAAAAGAATGTACTCACCCTTTGCTATTGCTACACCTTGGTTATTAGCTTTTGAAAACCCTTTGTTTTCAGTATTCTCAATAAGGACAACAGATGGGAATTTCTCCCGAACCATAGCACAACTGCCATCTTTGGAATTATTATCTACAACTATCACTTCGGCGACAATGCCATTAGCAGCTCTCAATACAGAGTGCAGGCACACCTCCAGAAAGTATTTTACGTTGTAATTAACAATGACTACAGATAGCTTCATCCTTCGTTATAGCGTAATAGCCTGCGAATATAAGCGGCACAGCTTTAATAACGAAAAAGCGTACAATAGATTGCAGAACTGCCTAAAAATCGCTTTTACTGTACCAAATAATAAATATTAGTTACCCATTTAGTTGAATCTTTATCTTGATATGGGCCTATTGCATATTCTTCAATCACCATATTAGCTCTTTTGCCTTTAGCGGCTATATAGCGTTGCAATGTCATGTGCTCATTCCCAATACTCATATACCCGCCTTTATGAGTTATCATATAAGCTTTCGATTGTGGGATATATGCACATGACGCGCCATTTAAAGGCTTCGAGGTATCTGAAACAGGAAAAGCAGCAAAAATATCAGCCATGTGATTTGCAGTATCCCACATATAAAAAACACCAACAGCGGAACCATTTATGACAGAACCGGCAGCTTTACCGGTCTGGCTGTAGCTATCTGCAAAGAACTTTTGCATTTCGTTCCAACTCATTTTTTTACGAATACCCATATAGGTATGTGCCGGGAAAATAGTATCACGTATAGATAGGCTGCTCATACCTGCCGGCATTTTTTCTGTATAATCCTTTAAATATTGCAACCCACGATCAAAATCACTGTCAAGCATTTTATCCATATTCATAAAAGCCAGCATTGAATTCCAGGGAAATGAAAAATGACTTGTAAATCCCCAACTGGCCTTGGTTTGGCCGTTACCTGCATCCTCTGCTTTTAAAATGCCGTCTGAATTTTGTTTCCAGGGTTTGATCATATGCATAGAAAAGTCTAACTGGCCATCTTTCACGGCAATATTCTCAATGCTGCCTTCTCCCGCTTTCTTGCTCATCCAATGATAACTACTGCCTGGTGCGCCATCATTGCCCATATAGTCTATTTTCATTGTTGAATCAGCCTTATACCAGGGGTCCCAATTTACCCAGTTTTTAAATTTTACCATCTGGTCAAAAACCATATCTTTCGGGGCTTTTATCATTACTGTTCTTTCAACAGAAATATCCTTTGGCTCTATCAACCCTAATATTACAACGATCAATACCAGAACGATGATCAAAATGCCAATAAAACGGAGAAATTTGCCCATATTATCAAGATTTTCCTTTAAAACTATAAAATATATTTTGCAATATATATATCTAAGTGTCAATATTTTGAAAGTACAATGACAATCTCAAGGTCTTTATAACTTATTAATAGTTTATCCAAACGTACCTTTGCACGATGAAAAATTTAAGGAACAGCTCTTTGCAGGAATTGGAAGAGCTAATGATGGATTTGGGAGAACCGTCATTTCGTGCTAAGCAAGTATATGAATGGCTCTGGAAGAAATTTGCCGGTGATATAAACGATATGACCAACCTCTCCAAATCATTGAGAGAAAAGCTTTCCGAAAAGTTTTTCATTCCTAAAATAAAAGTACATCATAGTCAGTATAGCAGTGACGGTACCATTAAAAACCGTTTACAGCTATATGACGACTACTTTGTAGAAAGTGTTTTAATACCAACAGATTCCCGTATGACAGCCTGTATCTCATCGCAGGTAGGCTGTTCATTATCCTGCAAGTTTTGCGCTACCGGATATTTACCACGCAAACGCAACATGGATTTTGACGAGATAGTGGATGAAGTAGTATTGCTGAATGAGCAGGCTCAGAAGCACTATGGTAAAAACCTTTCCAATATTGTGTTTATGGGTATGGGTGAACCATTGCTGAACTATAAAAACGTTTTAAAAGCTATAGATAAGATCACATCTCCCGATAGCCTGGGCATGAGCGCAAGACGTATCACTGTATCTACAGCGGGGGTGTCTAAAATGATAAAAGAGTTGGGCGATGATAAGGTGCGTTTTAAGCTGGCTCTGTCGTTGCACGCTGCAAATGATAAAAAGCGTAATGAGATCATGCCTATTAATGAGACCAATAACCTAAAGGCATTGGTAGAAGCCTTAAACTATTTTTATCAGCAGACAGGCAATGAAATAACTTTTGAATACATCTTGTTTAAAGGATTTAATGATAGTCTGAAAGATGCTGATGAGCTGGTAAAGATCTATCGCCAGGTGCCTGCTGATCTGGTGAATATTATTGAATACAATCCAATTGAAGCTGCGAGGTTTGAAAAACCTGATGAAAAAGTAGTGGACGAATTCATGCAGTACCTGGATTCTAAAAGGGTAAACGCTCATTTACGCCGCAGCAGAGGTAAAGATATTGATGCTGCCTGTGGCCAATTAGCTAATGTGGATCATCCTGTAGTATAGTACAGAAATCATAGTGAACATATCGTTTATATATACTCACTATGCTTTCCTTTTAATTTATTAGCTATTGTATGCCCATTTTATCAATGTAGCTCCCCAGGTGAAGCCTCCGCCAAATGCAGCAAGTACTATATAATCGCCTTTGTGCATCTGTTTTTCCCATTCCCACAGGCATAATGGAATAGTGCCGTTAGTTGTGTTGCCGTAGCGGTTGATATTTATCATTACCTTTTCGGGAGGCAAACTCATTCTATCTGCTGTTGCAGAGATGATGCGCTTATTAGCCTGATGAGGAACTAACCAGGCGATGTCTTCACCTGTAAGGTTGTTGCGTTCCATAATTTCAGCAGAGACATCCGCCATATTCTTTACTGCAAACTTGAATACGGGCTGACCATCCTGGTAGATGTAATGCTCTTTATTCATTACTGTTTCTACAGTAGCAGGTTTTACCGAGCCTCCGGCTTTCTGATGCAAGTACACACGGCCGCTGCCATCGCTGCGAAGTATGGAATCTACAATGCCATACCCTTCAGTATCAGGCTCTAAAAGGACTACACCAGCACCGTCACCGAAAATGATGCAGGTAGTGCGGTCTTCATAGTTAACTATAGAACTCATTTTATCAGCACCAACAACCAAAACCTTCTTATGGCGCCCGCTTTCTATGAATTGTGTAGCTGTGGTAAGTGCATATAAGAAACCGCTGCATGCGGCGCTCACATCGTAGCCCCAGGCGTTTTTAAGACCTGCCTTGTCAGTAATAATATTGGCAGTGGCAGGGAACTGCATATCGGGGGTGGTAGTAGCACAAATAAGCAATTCGATATCAAGAGGGTCTATATTTTTTTTCTCAAGCAGTGATTTAATTGCCTCTACTGCCATGTCTGAGGTACCTTTTCCTTCTCCCTTTAATATGCGGCGCTCCTGGATGCCTGTACGGGCCTGTATCCATTCGTCTGTAGTTTCAACCATTGTCTCTAACTCGGCGTTGGTTAAAACATAATCAGGAACATATCCGCTTACTGCTGTTATAGCAGCCTGAATTTTATGCATTTATATTTTTTTAAAAAGGCAAAATTAGAGGATTATCATTTGAGGTGTGTCAAAAGCCGGTAATTATGTTGTCATGCCGCCACAAACGCCTATTACCTGCCCGGTAATATAGCTACTCATATCTGATGCAAGGAACAATGCCACATTGGCGATCTCTTCCGGCTTCCCAAAACGTTGCAGGGCGATTTTTTCAAACCATTTTTCACCACCACCATCTTTCAGATAATGGGTCATGTCTGTTTCAACAAAGCCGGGTGCGATGGCATTGCAGCGAATGTTGCGGCTACCAATTTCCAGCGCTATGGATTTTGTGAAACCTAAAATACCTGCTTTGGAGGCGGCATAGCTGCTCTGACCTGCGTTGCCCTTTATACCAACAACAGAGCTCATATTGATAATACTGCCGGAACGCGCTTTCATCATCGGTTTTATTACCTGGCGGGTAAGATTGTAGACAGATTTAAGATTGGCATGAATCACATCGTCCCACTGCTCGGGGGTGAGACGGAGCAGAAGATTATCTTTTGAAATACCTGCATTGTTTACACAAGTATCAATTGTACCAAACTCTTTAATTACATCGTTTGCCAGTTGTTCAGAAGCTTTATAGTCTGCTGCGTCTGACTTATAAGCTTTTGCTTTTATAGAAAAAGATGATAATTTTTCTTCTAATGCTTTTGCGCGTTCATCGGAAGACAAATAGGTAAAAGCTATATTAGCGCCGTTCTCGGCAAATTTCAATGCTATGGCTTCGCCTATGCCCCTGCTGGCGCCGGTGATAAGAGCTACCTTGTTTTCGAGCAATTTCATTACTGAGGTAAATTTGGGCTGCTAAATTAATGATTGCTGCTGATATGTTTGAATAAAGAATAAGGGGTCTTTTTTTGTTTTTCCCGTTTCTTTACAAAAAATTTATTTTCCCTATTTTTATCTGATAATCAATTGTTTGTATAAACATTATTTCCCATTCTCTACCGCAATTTTCCCCCATTTATGCCCCGTTTCCTTTTTAAGATTTCCCATTGCGTCGCCTTGCTTTACATGCCTTGATTAACGAGATCCTTCGCTTCGCGCTATGCTGCTACGCTCTGGATGGCAATAAGGAGTGAGCATTATTGGCTATATTCTTTGATTAGTGAGATATTTTACTTCGCGCTATGCACAAGGCTCTGCTGGCTCCGCTCAATATGACAACTTTGGGAATGCCAATGAATAGCTATAGTAAAGGTATGGGCGGCTAAAATGAAGGACAAATAAAGATACCAACACCAAACCCCCGAGCGTCCATTAATGCTTGAAATAAGTTAATTCGCCTTTATCGGTTTTTGAAGGTTTATAATGTGCATATTTTTTAGCTATCTCATTGTATGTTCCAACGAGATGTTTTTTTACTTTTCTGTCATTGACAAACACATTTCCCTCTTTGTAAACAATATGCACCGGTCCTGCTGTGTCGGCGAGGTGATCGTGAGCTGCTTGCTTTAATAAATCTCCGAAAAATTTTATGCGTGCTTTTTCTGAGCTATCTGTGAAGTGTACCCATCCATTTTCTCTTCTAATTGTGGAGGCAGAATCGAAAATATCTTCCAGTCTGATGCTGCCTGTTTTTGTTATGTTGGGAATGGTGTCATTACCCCATAGGGCATAAAATTCTTTTAATCTCGTTATATATTGTTTCTTTAAAGGCTTGGCTAACTCGTTGCCATTTATTTTGATTTCTTGTGGATTATACTCAATCGTATAAGTTCTACCCGGTTTTATCAGACCATCTATCACTGCGTCGACCAATATGAAGTTGGGATTATCTTCAGCAACCATTTGCCTGCTTATTTCTTTTAGATCGCTATCCAGAGCAGCCTCGGGTTGAGATAATGCTTTTTCTTGATTGAAAAGCATGAGGTATACGATAAACAATAATTTGGCTGTTATTTTAAGCTGACTTTTCATATTTATAGGTTGATTGTTAGAATGGGGAATCCTAAGATATAACTCTGTTTCTAAAATAATATTTTAATTGGTAAAAGATTTTTATTCCCAGTGTCTATTGCCAGATATCAGGCTTGGTTAAATATTATCTAGTCAATTTTTCGATAAGAGAAGAATGCTGAGGAAATTGTTGTTGTAAATTTTTTCTATTAGCGAGCTCAAAATCTGCATAATCAAAACCGGGAGCAACAGTGCATCCGCATAGAGAATAACTATCCGGTTCTTCGACCCGTGATGCAAACCAGCAACCGGCGGAAATAACAACCTGCAATTGCTCTCCGCCTTCAATATCTCTTCCCAAAAAATGTTTTGTAAGCAACCCATCAGGATTTATTTCATAAATGGAAAGACAGCTGCCATCGTAAAAATGCCATAGTTCATCGGATGCAATGCGATGAAAAGCGGAAAACTCGCCATGTTCTAACAGAAAATAAATACTTGTACTGGCGGAACGGTCGCCTTGATGTTGTGCTGTAAGTGCAGATTTAGCAATTTGTAATTGTGAGCGATATACTTCCTTGAATGATCCACCTTCGATATGCTTTGTCAATTTAAGTTTCTCTTTCCAGAAATGAGCGGAGTGTATCGGTAGCATAGTTATTCGTTTTTTTATGTTAAGGCTTTATTCTCTAAAAATAATTCAGAAGCTATCTTATCTGCAAATAATTTTCCAGCATTTGTGAGCAGCAGTTTTTTATCTGTTTCAATCAGCCATTTTTTTTCCTGTGATGGGTAACTGGCTTGTATTATTTGTTTTGCAAGTGTACTATCCCATTCTGCTTCCACCTTAGCAAGGTCGGTTCCCCACATTGTACGTAGAGAGGTCATGATATATTCGTTGAGGTGTTGGATGGGAGTTAGTTTTTCTTCTTCGTAAGGAATAATATTCTCCTGTAGAATGCTTTTAAGATAAAGGGCATTATTGGCGATATTCCATCTGCGGTCATCACCATCGAATGAATGGGCAGAAGGGCCTATGCCGAGGTAGGGTAGCCCTTTCCAATAATTTGTGTTATGAATGGCGTGATGACCGGGAAGGGCTAAGTTGGAGATCTCATAATGGTCGTATCCCATAGTAGCAGCCTGCTCAATCAATATCTCAAATTGACCTGCTGCTTGCTCAGGGTCCACAGGAGATGTTTTCTTTTTCTGAATGGAGTGGTGCAGGGCGGTACCTTCTTCTACTGTTAGCGCATAGGCTGAAAAATGTAGTATTTGCAAAGAGCTAACCATAGATAGGTTATTTTTCCAATCTGCATCGGTAAGACCTGGCGTTCCATAAATGAGATCAATGCTTAGATTGCTAAATCCGGCATCTTGTGCAGCTTTTATAGCATAATCAGCTTGTTGGGCATTATGAGCACGATTCATATATCGCAGATCATTCTCCCTGAATGATTGCACGCCGATGCTAAAGCGATCGATAGGGGTGGTTCGTAATGATTTCAAGTATGACGTATCCAGGTCGTCGGGATTGGCTTCGAGGGTACATTCTTTAAGCTCATTAACCTGATAATGTTTGAAAATAAAGTCGAAAATCCTGTTAAGCTCATCTGCAGAGAGTAAAGAAGGGGTGCCACCACCGAAATAAATTGTTTCGATATTGGCACCCGTCAAATAATCTTTCTGCATTTCCAGTTCGCGAATGATAGCGTGCAGCATATCATCCTTCCTATTCAGCGAAGTGGAGAAATGAAAATTACAATAAGTACATGCTTGTTTGCAAAAAGGTATATGAATATAAATGCCGGCCATTCTTTGGATCCTCAAGTATTATATCTGGCAAAGTTAAGGCCATTGCGTTGCTATTGTTTGTAAAAAGTGTGATCTCAGCTATTTACCTGTTTGCAAAAACTCGTTTACCATTGCTACGAAAAGGTCAGGTACCTGTGTGTTTTGGCCTGCAAACAAAGCTTCTCCAAGATATTCGCCATGAGCGCCGGGTAATATCGCCAAATGACAATCAGGTATAAGGCGGTACATCTTAACTGCATGCTCGGGTGTGGTAACATCGTGGTCGCCTATTACGATAAATGCCGGGGCTTTTATTGACTTAATATCTTCGTCGCTCCAGTCTTTGAAATTTTCCATACGCTCAACATCCTTATGAAACATGTTTAGCAACTTTGTAGAATCGTGGTTTATTTTCATATACTCGTCCCTGTACAATTGCGGCATATCATTTAGCGTTGCTTTATTGAACCCCTGCCAAAAGCCAGGAAATGTTCCATCTCTTTTATAAAATGCAGAGGCTACAATGATCTTGTGTACTTTTTCCGGGTGATTAATCGCCAACTCAAGAGTAGTATGCCCGCCATTGCTGAAACCCAATATGTCTGCACTGGAGATATCAAGCTGGCGCATCAGTTCAGCAACATCATCAGCATCCTGCTTAAAGGTTTCAGGAACGCTTCTTTGACCTGTATGGCCATGATTCTGCAACTCTATTGCAATGACCTTATGTGTTTTTGATAAAGCAGGTAAGATCCTGCCGAAACTAGTGTAAATGGTAGAGCCTCCGCCATGTAATAGTATAAGCGGACTCCCAGTGCCATGGATCTCATAGTACATCTTTATGCCGTTTACATCGGCATATTTGCCTTGTGCATTTGCCAGTGTTGTTGTCATAATTAATATTAAATTAAAAATGACGATTTTATTGATCTTCATAATAGTTTTTTTAACTGAAATCATACTAATTGCTCCGAGTATGCATGTTAGCCAGGTATAATTCGAGCTTATCTATATTTTGTTTTAAGCCTTCGACCGCTCCATTTTTTCTGGCTACCTCCATAAGTTGTTCTGCCGATTCGAAAAGCATATGCCAGTTGAGCAGCGTTTTTTCACCTTGTGCGATAAAGTCGATAGTGAAAACTATTTTAGGTTCGGAAACATGATCAAAAACAAGTCGTTTGTTTTTAATAATCTCTCTGAATATGCTTTTGTTGTCATAATTGGTTCCATCAGGTCCGTGCATGATGAAATCCCATTTACCACCCGGTATCACATTCATTTCTGCGATGGTGTTAGTAAACCCATCAGGTCCCCACCAGTTGGCAATATGTTCAGGATCTGTAAACATTTCCCAAACTAACTCTACAGGAGCGTTGAAAGTTCTTGATATAAAAAGCTCCCTGTCTTTAGTGTTACTTTTTTTGTTTTCCATCTCTTTGTTTTTTTATTTTTTCCATATAGATCTCTAATGCATCTAATTTCTTTTCGAAATGCTGCCGGTATTGCTCTACCCATAGAAATACTTCACCAAGCTGCTCCAGATGTGCTTTACACAAACGTTCCCTCCCTTGCTGTTTAACATCCAGCAAGCCACAATCGATCAACACCTGGATGTGCAGTGATATGGCCTGGCGGCTCATGTCAAATTTTTCAGCAATTGCGTTTACATTATGTGATTCGGAGGCAACCATATTGATGATCGCTCTTCGCGTGGGATCGGCTATAGCCTGGTATACATCGCGCCTTGTTTTCATAATTATGCAAGTAAGTGCTTGCAAATATATATGCAAGTATTCACTTGCGCAAATTTTTTAAGAAAAACCATAAAATAGGATGAACAATTTCATATTATTAACTTTGCAAGCGCAGGCTATGCGATTTCCCCGAAACGGCTCGAGATTTATTATAATTATTTTGTTATTGCTCTTTGTTCAATCTGCAGAGGGTAAGGTAAAAGCTATTCATTATGGGTTGTCGCCGGTAACAGACAGTGTAGCTCAGGCTAAATCAAATCATTTTATAGATAGTTTTTTTTATGTGTTGCCACAATTGGCAAGTAAAAACGTTGTGATAGGTATATCCCAACCTCACATTTATGTAGATAAGACCAGCGATTTCTACCTAATACTGTCTATGTGCCTTCTTTTGGGCCTCATAAGATTTAGCGACAGGCGATATTTCAGCAGCCTTTGGAGGGCTTTTACCAATCCAACCTTAAGTAACAGGCAGCTTAAAGACCAACTGCAGGGAGCTACCTTACCCAATTTTCTCATGAATTTATTTTTCACCATATCAGGGGGCGCTTATATCTATTATGTGGCAAAATCCTTTACTCCCCAACGTCCGGAGGGCATTCCCCCGTCTTTGCTAATAGTAATGCTGATAGCAGGAATGATGGTTATTTACCTAGCAAAATATGCGGCAATACGCTTTAGCGGATGGGCTTTCAGAGTTGAGGGGGTTACTGACCATTACTTATTTAATGTTTTTTTAATAAATAAGATCATAGCAATAAGCCTCCTGCCGTTTACCATTCTCCTGGCATTTGCCACACCCGCTTTTGCCAGCCCTATAGTGATAGTTTCTTTTATCTTAACCGGGCTGTTATTAATAAACAGATATACCAGATCGTGGCAGGTATTTGGATCTTTTTTTCAGTACAGCAAATTCCATTTTTTTACGTACCTTTGCGCCTCGGAATTGTTGCCTCTGGCACTGTTGATGAAGCTACTGGTACGAGGACTATTACATCACTGATAAGATTGAAAAAACCCCGAACCATGGCATTGTTAACCAACTAACCGTTTTTTTACGACCCCATATGGCCAAAGCTGATCAAACATTAAGTAAAGGCACTGAGAAAAAGGAACTCAAGGTCAACACAATCCTGATTACACAACCACGCCCTGATACGGAGAAATCACCTTATTACGACCTTGCTAAAAAGTATGATCTGAAACTTGAGTTTCACCCGTTCATACGTGTAGAAGGCCTTAGTGGCAAGGAGTTCAGGAAACAACGTGTTGACATAGCCGAATATACTGCCATCATTTTTACAAGCCGCAATGGTGTGGATCACTTTTTCCGCATTTGTGAAGAGCTGAAAGTAAAAGTATCGCAGGATATGAAATACTTCTGTATAACGGAGGCGGTAGCGCTGTATCTGCAAAAATTTATCCTGTACCGTAAACGCAAAGTATTTTTTTCTGCCGACGGTACTACGGAAGGATTGCTGGAAGTAATTGGCAAGCATAAGACGAATGAGAAATTTATCCTTCCCACTTCGGACAACGCAAAAAATGACATAGCACAATACCTGATCAGGAACAAAATAGAGTTTGCTGAAGCTACATTGTATCGTACTGTGTCTAACGATATTACGCCTGTAATGAAGGATAGCTACGATATGATTGTGTTTTTCAGCCCGTTTAGTGTGCACACATTGTTTGAACATAATCCAACTTATAAGCAGAATGGCACGCTAATCGGAGCCTTCGGCCCTACAACCTCAAAGGCAGTGGAAGATTCCGGTTTGCGTCTGGATGTAAAAGCTCCTGCTCCAAATGCACCATCAATGGTATCAGCTCTGGAAAAATATATTTCAGAAACAAGGAAATAATACTTTATAGATTAATGATTTGAATGGCTCAATTTTCCGATTGGGCCATTTCTAATTTGACAATTCGATAATAAGCGGATGAAATTGACATAGTTACATTCATTTGCGGATTTGGTAATTTGGCAATTGATTATTTTTCTTTTCTATAATCAACTTAAACGATCGAGATATGCCTAACAGACTGATACGTGAACAAAGCCCTTATTTGCTGCAACACGCCAATAATCCGGTTGATTGGTATGCGTGGGGGGATGAACCGTTTGAACGGGCTAAAATGGAAAATAAACCGGTATTAATCAGTATCGGGTATGCGGCATGCCATTGGTGTCATGTTATGGAACGTGAAAGTTTTGAAGATGAGACTACTGCTGCGTATATGAACGAGCATTTCATCAATATAAAGGTGGACAGGGAAGAGCACCCTGATGTGGATCATATGTACATGGACGCTGTGCAGGCAATAAGCGGCAGCGGAGGGTGGCCACTGAATGTATTTGTAACTCCTGAAAGAATACCATTTTATGGAGGTACTTACTATCCTCCAAGGCCCGCATACAACAGGCCATCGTGGGTACAACTATTGAACAGGATCAGCGAATTGTGGGAAAAACAAAAAGATGATGTAACCGCACAGGCAAAGCAAATGATACAATATTTGCAGCAGGCATCTAAAATAGCGACAAACAAAGAGGCAACAACATGGGATATCAATACTTGCCGAAAGACGGCTGATACACTATTAAACCATGCTGATAAAGAATTTGGCGGGTTTGGGATAGCTCCAAAGTTCCCGGGCACAATGGCTATTAATTTTTTATTAGAGCACTATCATTTTACCAAATATGAACCTGCTTTGAAGCAGGCATTGCTGAGCCTTGATGCAATGATAAAAGGGGGTATATACGACCAGATAGGAGGAGGGTTTGCACGATATGCTACAGATGCAAAATGGCTGGTACCACATTTTGAGAAGATGCTTTATGATAATGCGCTTTTGATATCTGCGCTATGTGATGGATATAGTATAACGAAGAACCCGATCTACAAAAAGATAATTGAAGAGACGATCACCTTTACCGAACGAGAACTGAAAGACCCAACCGGCGGCTATTATAGCGCTCTTGATGCAGATAGTGA
The DNA here is from genome assembly GCA_035606335.1 of Flavipsychrobacter sp. Lineage (GTDB taxonomy): Bacteria > Bacteroidota > Bacteroidia > Chitinophagales > Chitinophagaceae > DATNFP01. The sequence continues at coordinate 21,520 of DATNFP010000118.1, forward strand.
AGGTGAAGAAGGGAAGTACTACACATGGACATGGGAAGAGTGGATAAATGCACTAGGTGAAAATGATAAAATAGCTGCTGCATATTTTGGTATAAACAAAGAAGGGAATTGGGAACACACGAATATTTTACATGTAGCTAAAAGCGTAGAAGAGATTGCAGATGAAGAAAATATTTCGAAAGAGGAAATAAACCAACATATAGAAAAAGTAAAACAAAAATTATTTGCAAAAAGACAAAAAAGAGTACGTCCGCTTACTGATGATAAGAGCCTGCTATCGTGGAATGCCTTGATGAATATAGCGTTGTCGAAGTCTGCAATTGTACTGCAACGTGAGGAATATCTTGAGCTGGCGGCCAAACATATGCAGTGGATGCTCCTTCAATTCAGGAAAGAAAATGAATTGATGCATACGTGGAAAAATGGCATAGCTAAAATAAATGCAAACCTTGATGATTACGCGTACCTGATACAGGCGTTATTGCAGCTTGGCTCTGCTACAGACGATAATACATGGATACAGCAGGCTAATGAACTTGCGCAAATGGTAGAAAATGATTTTTTGCATGAAGAGGGGAGTTTCTTTTACTATACATCGGATAAACAAACTGATATTCCTGTGCGGAAAGTGGATATGTATGATGGTGCAATACCATCGGCAAATGCGATGATGGCACATAATCTTTTGTTGCTTGGACAATGTATGGAACGCAGCGAGTGGATAGAGCGGGCGGCATATATGGTGCAACAGATGGCAGCAAATGCCTTGCGGTACACTTCTTCTTTTGGATATTGGAGCCTGCTGCTGCAACGATATGCAGTGGGAATAAAATTAGTGATAGCCGCAGGAAAAGCAGCTTCTGATAAATCCGATCTCCTAAAAAAACATTTTATACCACAATGTTTTCTGCTCACTTCAAAAAAAGAAATATCTGAATTACCAATATTGGAGGCTAAATTTTTTAACAATGAAATCCTTATATTTGTATGTACACAGCAGGCATGCTTAAAGCCTGTAAGTAATATTGACGAAGCACTACACTTAATTAATCAGTGAAAATATTGGTACTCAAAAGACTTTACTCAAAAAATAATAGTCCAAAAAACTTAACAAATTTTTTTTTGAGACTTGCATTTTTGGAAAAAACTTTAAATATTGTGCATCGGTTCGGTAGTAAATATTACTTCTTAGCCAAAAAAATTACATTATTTGCCTAAACGCAGAAAAAACAACAACGACAGTAGTATGAAACAATTTTCCCTGAAGATCTCGGCTGTAGCATTACTCGCACTGGCTGCAAGCTG
>DATNFP010000119.1:0-2960 GCA_035606335.1 Flavipsychrobacter sp.
CCTCTACTCTTAAAAATCGTTGCAGATTTTGCATCCGCTCACGCATTTCTTTCAGGTTTTCCTGCGTCATATAGGCTGCAAATTTACGATGTTTGAGGTCTTTAATCTATATGCTCATTTTTATAATGAGATAATTAAAGATTATGTTAATCGGGCAGTACTTCTTCCTTTACTTTAAAAGTGAAGTTCCTTTGAGAGACATAACTGAATACTGCAACAACTGCGTTTGTAAGAACATTAGATGGAGTAGGGTAGAAATGACACAATTCGACAAATATTTTCAAAAAAACATAGTTAAGCAGAATGCACATACCGACCAACAAAGCATAACGAAAGATCTGGACTCTTCCATGCAAATTAGATTCGGGGAAAACGATATATTTTGACAAAGCAAACCCAAGAGGGAAGCTAATAGCAAATGCCATTATAAATGCGGCTATATATGGATGTATTAATAATCCGCCGATATTTATTGCCTGGTCGTGCAATATATAATGCAGACTTATAAAATACAGAAAAATGTTAAGTAATGTATTAGAACCTCCACATGCAAGATAGCGGAAGGTTTGCAACCCTATCAGTTTTGAGAAAGGTTTATAAAAAAAATCAATGATTCCTAAGACGATATGTCGAATCCTTGCTAACAATTTTTGTATAATTACGGCGCAAAACTAATTATATTATTTTAACTTACTGCTAAGGTTTACTTATAATATTTACCACTGCAACTTATTCATTCTTTTAAAGAAATCCTTCTCTTTTTCCCCACAAGTTATTAATAATTGAGATAATTCATCATATGAAACCAGGTCAGTCTTGCGATCTTTCATCAATCTTGCAGCGTGATAGGCGAAATTACGCCAGTCATCTCCGATTTTGGTAAGTTCTTCAGAATAGACCTGTAAATCATCCCGTTTCAAAAGCTGTGCTGCTTCTTGCAGGAAAGCAGCATATAGATATCTAAATCCGGCTCCCCCGGTACCTATCTCTTCCTGCATACGAATGATATTACCAAGATATAAAGAGGCTTTACGTGGAGTCAGTTTTGCTGGATACTGCTTTATTTTCTTTGCAAGAAAGAAAATAGCCTTATTTCCAAACCATGGGACGGGCGGGGATAGCATCATAAAACATGTTTGCTTAATGCCCTGTTGTACCGCCTTGGCAAAGTCCACTGTTGCAGGTACTTCTTTTACATAATACATATAGCCCTTGGGTTCGGGTGTACCTTTGGCAAAACGAGCCTTTGCGAGGTCTTCGGGTGCTATCGTTGAAACATTTTCCATAACCGGGTCGCTAACCAGGTAGTTCCCATTTTCCTTTCCATAAACAACGAGATTATGGGCATTAAAATGGAATCTAAAAGCTTCCGGTAAATATGGGAGGTAAAAAACACTACTTAACATGCCTACCGGAGTGTTAGTTATTAGTGTTTCATCCAGCGCCAGCATTGCTTTTTCGGGTGTGCGGAAATTTTCTGTATGAATATTAACGCCCAACCGCTGTGTAACGCGCTTAAAAATGGCCCCTGGCCATGTACGAAAAGTTGATCCAGGAGTGCCGCTAACCTTTAAGAATGGCAAGTGTCCGAAAAAAAGACCAGCGCCTATACCAAATGCCATTGGTTCGGTGATTGGAATGCCATAATGCTGCAAAAGATTTGCAGTAACACCACTTTCGCAATGTGCGTGCTGATGGTGTATAAAATTATTTGGTGCTGTATGTTGCTGCTGAGTATTATTTATCTTTTCCAAAGCTGTTTAGTTCATCTACTGTAATATTAAACACTTTGGCGTATGCTTGTAGCAGCGTAGGATCCATTTTTTCAAAAACAGCAGGTTTCATATGTCTGCGTACCTGCCATTTCCATTTGCCGATATATTTTGCAAGCAAAGGTAAATCCATTAGGTTTTTTTGCATGAAGTAAGCAATGGGGCTTAATTCACCACTGCGAACTTTGGCCTCGGTTTCTGAAAGCGCCTCATCCACCGCATCCCAGGCCTGCTTTAACGCTGTATTTTCAGCATCCCAGCCGGCAGAGTTTACACCTGTATATTTACCTTCGCTATCTACTGCGTACACCAACTTCCGCAATTTATCTCCTTCTTTGAAATCTTTGGGATCCTGCGGCACTTCATTGATTTTCATACATGCAATCGCTTTGGCGAAAATTAAAATTAATATAAAATGCCGATTATTATCATAATTGTGAATATTATGCACCTATAGCCAAATACATTACTACAGGAAAATGATCGCTATACCCATTGATCCAATGAGTGCCGATAAATGATCTGTGCGGATAACCTTCAGAACGCTTATAGTGATCTATTAAAAAATCAGGTTTAAAGATTTCCGCTTTATCAAAATGCAGATTGTTTGGTTTGATTGTTAAAAAAGCTCCGGATATCATGATTTGATCAAAGAGGTCCCATTGGTGTTTATATTCCAACGTGCCAATACCACTTGTATAAATATTCAACCATGGATTATATAACTCGGTATCGTTTACATTCTGTTTATCTCCCTTTGCACCTAAAATATAAGTTACGCTTGAATCGGTAGGATTGTCATTCAAATCACCCATTATAATAATTTTTGCATTCACATTGCGGCTAAATATGTTCTTTATGTAATTTCTATCAACGCTTGCAGCAATTTCACGTTTTTGTTCACTTTCTTCTTCTCCTCCCAGTCTTGATGGCCAGTGATTGACAAACACGTGAACAGTATCACTACCTAATACGCCAAATACATGTAAGACATCACGCGTGCTAAAACTATCGCCTGCTTTCTGTAAACTAACATGTAATGGCTCTGCATTTAATACATGAAAATAAGACGGATCGTATAGCAAAGCAACATTAATCCCGCGTCTGTCAGGTCCATTAAACCAAACATATTGATAATGGTTCCCGGCAATTTCAGGTTGCTTTGTTAAGTCATTTAAAACCTGATCA
>DATNFP010000120.1:0-16460 GCA_035606335.1 Flavipsychrobacter sp.
TCTCTACCTAAAGGCAGGGGTGCAATTCTAATAAATGTATCGAGTAACTCCTTAACACCAAAATTGTTTACAGCACTACCAAAGAATACCGGAGCAACTTTCCCTTTCAGATATGCATCAGTGTCTAATTCTCCATATACCCCCTCCAGAAGTTCCACATCTTCACGTAATTGATTGGCATCTCTTTTACCCACCTTTTCATCCAGCAGCTTATCCGTCAGATCATTGATAGGTACCGTATTTTCTTCTGTGGCCTTTTGGTTAGGAGTAAATAACAGCAGGTTTTTATCGTAAAGATTATATACTCCTTTAAATTCTTTACCCATGTTAATGGGCCAGGAAAGAGGATGTAATGATATTTTCAGCTCTTTTTCTATTTCGTCCAGCAAATCAAAAGGGTATTTACCATCACGATCCAGCTTATTGACAAATACTATCACCGGGGTATCGCGCATGCGGCATACTTCCATTAGTTTACGGGTTTGTTCTTCTACACCGTTCACGCTATCTATTACCAGTATAACACTATCCACCGCAGTAAGCGTTCTATAAGTATCTTCCGCGAAATCTTTGTGACCTGGTGTATCTAAAAGATTAATAAGGACATCATTGTATTCAAAGCTCATTACGGATGTAGCCACAGAGATACCTCTCTGACGTTCTATTTCCATAAAGTCGCTGGTAGCATGCTTTTTTATCTTATTACTTTTCACAGCCCCCGCCACCTGTATAGCTCCCCCAAAAAGTAGTAATTTTTCAGTAAGTGTAGTTTTACCGGCATCGGGATGCGAAATGATGGCAAATGTTCTGCGCTTGCTTATCTCTTTTTCGTATTTCATTAAAATAAATTCAATAAATCAAATTATGTTTGATTTATATGTCCTTTTTTTTGGAATATGCAAAGTTCCGAAAACAAACGCAGTTATATAGGAAAATCTTCAAAAATTACATCTATGTTGATAAAACGCTACCCCTTGTCTAAATTGGCATATTACATTTGCACAAAATCATCAAGCCATGTCACGCCTGCAAGACGATTTGTTATATGATTTTAAGGAACAGAAAAAATTTGTCTATGACCAGATCGACCTTTTTGAACCCTTAGAGGCATCCTTACGTACCCCAGCTGCGAGAAGACTATTAAGTAAAAGCGCCCTCATCTTTTTCGAAGTTATTTGCTATTTATTATTTGCAGGTGCTATAGCCTTTGCAATTACCATGAATAAGATCTTCCCGTTTACCACTTTGAATGATATGATGTACAATTCCGAATTCCGTAATTCCGTGGGGGTCGTTAATCTTGTATATTTCAATGTGGCTGTGTATGTACTGATAGGAATTATAGCTTTGCTCTTTCTTATTATCGGAAGGACATTAGCCAAAATCCGTTTAAAAAATGACATACTGCATCTTGCAGCAAAAGATATGAAAGTACTGGTGGGTGGCTTACTGAAAAGAAAAGCCTCGATCGAAACTATCGAGCAACGGCATTTTCTTGATTTGCCCACATTAATACCTAAGCCCGATGTGAATACTATGCCTAATCCGGGATTTGAAGAACCAAAATAAATAGTCAATTTATTACTCCAGTCTTACTGTATGAGCTTATTCGATAACATTAGCGCAACTACCGCATACATTAAAAACAAAGTAAAATTATCTCCCGAAGTGGGCATTATCCTGGGAAGTGGATTAGGAGACCTGATTCATCTTATTGAAAAAGAAACAGAGATATCTTATTCAGACATTCCCAATTTTCCTATTTCTACGGTACAGGGTCATGACGGGAAACTGGTGTTCGGGTATCTTGGGGGTAAAGCTGTTGTGATGATGGCGGGGCGCTTTCATTATTATGAAGGTTATAATATGAAGGAGATAACCTTTCCTGTTCGTGTTATAAAAGCATTAGGTGCAGAAACATTAATAGTATCCAATGCTGCCGGAGGCATGAATCCGGCATTTAAGATTGGCGACTTAATGATAATAAAAGACCATATAAATCTCTTCCCGGAACACCCTCTGCGTGGTGCTAACGATGAGCGTCTTGGTATACGGTTCCCTGATATGAGCCACCCTTACGATAGCAAGCTGATAGCTATGGCACAGGAAATAGCCAAAGAGCAATTACTTGATGTTCATACAGGTGTATATGCCGGCCTTACAGGTCCCACTTTCGAAACACATGCGGAATACAAATGGCTTCATATAATAGGAGCAGACGCAGTTGGCATGAGCACAGTGCCTGAAGTGATAGTAGCCATACATAGTAACATGAGAGTTTTCGCAGCCAGTGTTATCACAGATCTGGGGTTGAGCGAACAATTAATAAAAATTACTCATGAGGAAGTGCTCGAGGCTGCTAATGCTGCTGCCCCCAAACTTGCAAAGTTGGTGAATAGCCTTGTGCAACGATTATGATAATAGGCATAAATATTGTTAGTAAATCTATTCAATTAACTTTGTTTGCCGCTATAAAATACGCATAGTTGAAAGTCAAAGCCTGGTTTCCTTATTTATTACTTGTTTTTTTATGCCTGCTGCTTTGCAGCAAACCTGCTTTTGCGCAATCAACTCTTTCAGGTGGTGCCCCGGGGCAGCCTACTACGTTGACCAATGCCCCTCAAAGGGATACTAACGCAAATAAAAGCAATACAAGCAAATGGAAAGACCAGGAAGCACACATTTCCTTCAGACGGCTTAATTCGGAGCAAACCTATACTCCTGATACATCATTACATACTTTTCATCGCAGGTCTTTTACCCAACCCTGGTACCAGGATTTAGGCAATCTCGGTAGCCCGGCTCAAAACTTACTTTTTACACCCGAAGACAGGCTTGGACCGACATTGGGTTATCATGTTTTTGATATATACAGGTTTTTACCCGATAGCTTAAAATATTATAATACTACACGACCATATACTGCATTTACTTATAGTTTGGGTAGCAAACTGGAGCAGATGGCCGAAGTAATGCACACGCAAAACATAAGGCCAAACTGGAATTTTTCTTTTCAATATCGAAAAATCAATGCGCAGGGCTTTTACAAGATACAGCGTGTAAATGATGATAACGCAAATCTTACAACTAATTATCAAAGCAAAGACAAACATTACCAGTTATTTGGAGCGCTGATATACAACAAACAGCAGCAGGACGAAAACGGAGGTATTTTTGATGCCTCACAATTGGATAGCAGCCAATATAGTGACAGGAAAACAATTCCCGTAGCCTTCGAAAACGATATATATAGTACCCTGCGCTCTTCTGTAACTAATATGCAGCGCGATTTTACCATGCTTATACAACATAGCTACGTATGGGGTAAAGGCGATACTTTATACAACGAAGATTCTACACGATATACTTATAAGCTAACACCACGCTTTAGCATCACGCACAAATTTGAACTAAGTACAGAAAAGCATGAGTATAAAGATCTATCTCCCGATTCTTTTCGTTATGCCAGCCTCTTCCAATATTCGTTCATAGGCGCTAATCCTATAGCTGGTCAGGGGGGCGATTCGGTACTTTCTCAACAGAAATGGGTTTGGATCGACAACAGGATATTATTCAATGGTTTTCTCGGCACCAATGATAAGCAGGTAGAATTTAGCGCCGGTGCAGGCAATCGCATTGATAATTTTATCACCTCTTATGCAACAGGATTTTCCCGCGATAACATACTTAGTAACTACTTAATTGGGGAGCTGAAGAAAGAAGCATTACAACCAGGTCAATTTTCTTACCAGGCTAATGCTCAATTTTTCCTTACCGGAGAAGATGCGGGAGATTTTTTACTGCATGCTTCCGCAGGGAAAGATTTTAAAGGCGGGTGGGGAAATATTGTTGCAGGATTTCAGCAACAGCTAAACAACGCGCCTTATAACTATACTATTTACGAGAACCAGTATTTCACATATATACCCTCTACATTTAATAAAGAGAGTATAACACAAGTATATGCCCAGCTTAGCAGCCCACGGCTTCGACTCTCAGGTGGCATAAGAAACTATTTAGTTGATAATTACATTTATCTCGACCAAACTCAAAAATTCCTTCAGGATAAAAATCCTTTTAATGTCACCGAAATCTGGGCGAGAAAAGAGTTTAGGTTAGGCAATTTTATTTTAGATAATGAATTAGCTTACCAGCAACCTACGGGAGGAGCGCCGATAAATGTTCCGGCGCTTTTAGGAAGGCACCAGCTAAGTTATGAAGCTGCTTTATTTAAAAGAGCTTTAAAGATTGCTACAGGAGTAGAAATAAGATATACTACAGCCTATTACGCTGCCGGTTACAACCCATTCTTTAATCGTTTCTATTATCAGAATACGTATTACCTCGGCAACAACCCACAAGCATCTGTATTCTTTAGCTTTAGAATAAAACGTTTCCGGGCATTTGTTATGGGCGACCAATTACAACAACTTTTCGGTCCAAATCTAGTTACAGCCCCGGGGTACCCGGCCCAGGATGCTATGATACGCTTTGGATTCACCTGGGTAATGATAAATTAATACAACGTTAATACTTATTAAATTTAATAACAATGTGATTGATTGGAGGTTGTAATCACTACCTGATATCATACTCTTGATTATTCATTTTCTTACCTAAAAATCTCCTGATTTGGAGTACCTTTGCAGGCACATTTCACTGTACATTACCGTTTTGTACATGAAAATTCTAAATGCAATTACGCCAATTATTGGTTTATAAAAATGGAAGATTTTTCATACGTAATGGGTTCTAATCCCGCTTACATTGAATCGCTGTACAACGATTATCTTAAGGATGCCACTGCCATTGATCCTGAATGGAAAAAATTTTTTGAAGGTTTTGACTTTGCAATAATCCGTGCTAATGGTAACGGACACGTTGCTACAGGAACGAAAGCTGCTATCAGCAATGAGCAGTTAGCTAAAGAATTTGCTGTGTTCGAGTTGATACGCGCTTATCGCAAACGCGGTCACCTGGTTGCTACTACCAATCCTATACGCCCGCGCAAGGATCGTAAAGCACATCTGGAGCTGGAGCATTTCGGTTTAAGCGATGCGGATCTGAACACAGAATTTTACAGCGGTAGTTTTATAGGCCTTGGCAAAGTAAAGCTCGTTGATATAGTTGCCAAGCTTAAAAAAATATATGCCGGTAATGTAGGTGCTGAATACACTTACATTAATGATGATGCCAAATGCCAGTGGGTTCAGAACGCGTTTGAAGAAATGATGCAGAAAGAGCTTTCTCTCGACGAAAAAAAACGCATCCTTGAGAAGCTGAACGAAGGTGTGATCTTTGAAAAATTCCTCAATACAAAATATATAGGTCAGAAACGCTTTGGCCTGGAAGGTGGAGAAGGTACTGTCCCTGCACTGGATACTATTATTAACGACGCAGCAGATCAGGGGGTACAGGAAGTAGTGATAGGAATGGCACATCGTGGCCGTCTGAATGTGCTGGCAAATACCTTAGGAAAAACTTACGAACAGATCTTCTCTGAATTTGAAGGTACTGTTCCCGACGACACTACTATGGGTAGCGGAGATGTAAAATATCATCTCGGCTTTCATTCTAATATTAAAACACCCAGTGGTAAGGATATCAACCTGCAATTGGCACCAAACCCCTCACATCTTGAAGTAGTGGATCCTGTTGTGGAAGGCTATTCACGTGCCAAAGCAGATACACTTTATAATGAAGAATACCACAAAGTATTGCCTATCCTGATACATGGCGATGCAGCCGTAGCAGGTCAGGGTGTGATATATGAATTGCTGCAGATGTGCAACCTCGAAGGGTATTACACAGGTGGCACCATACATTATGTTATCAATAACCAGATCGGTTTTACTACCGATTTTACGGACGCACGTTCTGCCGACTATTGCACCAGTATAGCATCTATGGTGCAGGCACCTGTATTACATGTAAATGGAGATGATGCAGAAGCTGTGGTAAAAATATGCTCACTTGCAGTTGCATTTCGTCAGAAATTCAATGAAGATATTTTTATAGATATGGTATGCTACCGCCGTCATGGGCATAATGAAGGCGACGAACCAAAATTTACGCAGCCTCAATTATATGCGCTTATAGATAAGCACCCCAACCCACGCGAAGTTTATACTCAATATCTGTTAGAGCATGGGGAAGATGATGCACAGCAGCTGGCAAAGGAGATGGAAAAGAAATTCTGGGACGAGCTTCAGGCGCGCCTCGATGAGGTAAAGCAAAAACCCACTCCATACGCTTATCAAAAACCGGAGTTGTGGTGGAATCAACTTCGTACTGCCAAAGCTGAAGATTTTGTGCAGTCTCCGGTTACTTCTATAAAAGAAGAAGATTTCAGACGCCTGTTTACAGATCTGATGAAATGGCCTTCCGATTTTAAGCCATTACGTAAAATAGAAAAGCTGCTGCAGGACAAGATCAAGCTTTTTGAAACCGAAAGCAAAGTAGACTGGGCTACGGGTGAACTGCTTGCTTATTCAAGTCTGCTGATAGAAAATCATGATGTGCGCCTTAGCGGCGAGGATGTACAACGTGGTACATTCTCTCATCGCCATGCCGTACTGTACGATGAGAATAATAACACACCATACAATCGCCTCAACCATTTCCAGGACAAGCAAGGTACCTTTTATGTTTATAATTCATTGCTGAGTGAATTTGCAGTGCTCGGTTTTGAATATGGTTATGCAATGGCAAATCCTAATAATCTTGTGATCTGGGAAGCACAATATGGTGACTTTGCAAATGGTGCGCAAACTGTTATCGACCAGTATATAACCAGTGCCGAACAAAAATGGGCGCTTATGAATGGCCTAGTGCTTTTATTGCCTCATGGTTATGAAGGTGGTGGACCAGATCATTCAAGTGGCCGCCAGGAACGCTTCCTGCAAATGTGTGCAGAAGACAATATGATTGTCAGCAATATTACTACTGCTGCCAATTTCTTCCACGGCTTACGCAGACAATTGGCATGGCCATTCCGCAAACCGATGATTAATTTCTCACCTAAGGCAAACTTACGCCATGTACGCGCATACTCGGGCATAGAAGAATTCACTAATGGGGGCTTTCAGGAAGTAATAGACGACCCATTTATTAAAACTCCCGGTAAAGTAAAACGTGTATTACTATGTTCCGGCAAAATGTATTTCGATCTCAGTGAAAAACAAATCGCTGATAAAGTCACAGATATAGCTATTGTACGTCTTGAACAATTATATCCATTACCCCAGACACAATTAAACGCACTACGCGATAAATATAAAAAGGCCGAATGGGTATGGGTACAGGAAGAGCCTCGCAACCTGGGAGCTTTAACGTTCCTGCAAATGAATCTTGATAATTTCCAAATGCGATATATAAGCCGCCCTGCAAGCGCTTCTCCTGCTACGGGATTTTCAAAAATGCATGTTAAAGAGCAGCTGCAATTGATAACTCAGGCATTTGCCGGCTAATGATATACTTTAATCAGTAAAGAAAGCGAAGTTTAGGCTTCGCTTTCTTTTTTAGTATAAAAAACAACAAACTAACAACAAAGGCACGATATTATTATTTTTGTCTCATACGTAAACTTATATGGAAGATTTAAAAACAACGCTGAAACAACAAATTATTGATTCATTAAACCTGCAAGGCATGAAACCGGAGGATATTGATGATAATGCTCCTCTTTTTGGTGATGGCCTTGGCCTTGATAGCATTGACTCCCTTGAATTAATGGTATTGATGGAACGCAATTATGGGATCAAGATAGAAGACGCCCGCGAAGGCCGTAAAGTTTTGACATCTGTTGAATCTATGGCTGAATATATTCAGGAACACCGCAAAGCATAGCAAAAAAGCCACATGGCAGAAAAGGTAGTAGTTACATCTATTGGGATTATATCTGCATTAGGAATTGGAAAAGATGCTCATGTACAGGCTCTGCGCAATTCAAAAAGTGGTCTCCGTCATCCTGCTTACTTACAAAGCGTGCATGCACCGGAATTTGTATTAGGTGAAGTAAGGCAAAGCAACGACGATTTAGCTGCAATGGCTAGCTTACCGGTAGAAAATAACAGTTGCACCCGCACTACCTTACTCACACTGGCCGGCATTAAAGATTTATTGAAGTCGGTGGATCTGAATTTGCTTCAGAGTGAGCCGTTTGCATTTATAAATGCCAACACCGTGGGAGGGATGTGTTCTGTTGAAAATATCTACATGAATATTATCTCGGAAGATACTCCTGAAGACAATATAAAATATATCGACAAATTAGACTGTGCTGAAAGTACTCAATATGTAGCAAAACATTACGGATTAAAGCCGTTTATGGCTACCATCAGCACTGCCTGTTCCTCTTCTGCAAATGCTTTGCTGTTAGGTTCACGCTTAATAAAGCAGGGAATTGTAAAACGTGCAATATGCGGAGGATGTGATGCTCTAAGCCGTTTTACTCTAAATGGATTTAATTCATTAAAAAATGTCTCCAAACAACCTTGTCGCCCATTCGATCAAAATAGAGTCGGATTAAATCTTGGCGAAGGCGCTGGTTATATTTTATTGGAAAGTGAATCTGCGGCTAAAGCTCGTGGGGCCAATATCATCGCAGAATTCAGCGGCTATTGTAATAATAATGATGCTTATCATCCTACAGCACCCTCACCACATGGAGAAGGTGCACACAATGCCATGAAAGGCGCATTGGCAATGGCAGGCATTACACCTGCAGATATAGGCTATATCAATACCCACGGTACTGCTACTCTTAATAATGATATTTCTGAAGGAGAAGCAATGCAACAACTCTTTGGTAACAACGTTCCTTATTTCAGCTCTACAAAGCCATTTACAGGTCACACTCTTGCTGCCGCAGGTGTTATTGAAGCTATATTTAGTATTTGGGCATTGAATGAGCAAATAGCGCTTCCCAATCTAAACTTTGAGACCCCTATGCAAGAGCTATATATCAAGCCCACTACATCATTAATTGAAAACACATCAATGAAACATGTATTAAGCAATTCCTTCGGGTTTGGCGGTAATAATGTTTCGCTGGTATTCAGCAAATCATGAACGTACCCATTTACATAAGATCTTCCTGCGCCATATCGCCACAATATTCATTCGAACCGGCACAGTTCCTTCAGCCGGTTATCACTAGCGACAATAATAAATTATATGTAGCAGATCCTGATTACAGCAAGTTTATATCACCAGTAGCAATACGCCGAATGAGCAGATTGCTGAAAATGGGTATCACTTCCGGTATGCAATGCTTACAAAGTGCAAGTATCACACAACCCGATGCCATCATAACAGGTACAGGCCGTGGCAGCGTAACTGATATGCAGACTTTCGTGAAAGATATGGTGCGCTTTGAGGAAGAAGCACTAAACCCAACATTTTTTATACAATCAACCTACAATTCCGTAAACGGATGGCTGGCATTGCAAACTAAGGCTACATGCTATAACCAAACTTTCGTGCATCGTGCCTTTTCATTGGAATTGGCATTGTTTGATGCTCAGTTATTGCTACAGGAGGCAGAAAAAACACAGCATCTTCTTGTCGGCTGTTTTGACGAGCTGACCGAAGAATACTTTTTTATTAGAAATAAAATAGATTATTGGAAAAAGGAACCTACTCACAGTTTGTCTTTATTAAAAAAGCACAATACTATAGGTTCCATAGCAGGCGAAGGGGCTGCATTTTTCACAATAACTAATGATCAGCAAAACACCATTTGCGAAATACTATCTATTAATATGCTTCAGGATGCAAAACCGGAAGATATATTAAATACAATGGCATCCACTCTGAGCCAGGCAGGAATAAAACAAGACGAATTGGATGTATTGTTATGTGGTTTTAATGGTGATAACAGATATCAGTATCTCTATGAGCGTGTATTTGAAAATATTTCTCCCAATACTACTATTGGCGGATTCAAACATCTTTGTGGTGAATATGATACAGCTTCGGGGTTTGCTTTATGGCTGGCAACGCAACTATTTTCAACTCAAAATATTCCTGAAGAAGTTATCTATCAATCAGGGCAATCAGATAAGATCAAAACAATATTGATTTTGAACCATTATATCTCTAACAACACATCCTTAATGCTGTTGCGGATTAATTCTCAATAGTGCTTGCTTAAATTTTACCTAAAACGTAGATATTTTCTGGTGTAGGAAGTTTGCTGCCACCTTCTTTTTCAAGCGAAATTGCAAATGCTTGTCCTTCTTTTACATCCATTGGTAACCTTGCCATAGAGGCGCTGGCAATTAATTTATTAGGTAACATTCCCATGCTTACCGGCTGGCCTTTTTGTATCACCCACATTTGATATTGCATACCTTTAGGCGGCATCGGCAATTTTTGAGCTGCCACATAGGTGGCTCCTTTATCACTGCTCCAATATACTGTAGCAACCATAGGATGGCCGGGCTTCATACTCTTCATTATTATTGTATGTACGCTGGTATCTGCCATGATATCTATTTCCTTGCTATGGTTATCCATTAATTTAGCAAGTTGCTGCTCCTGCTGTTGCATAGTGTCTATATGTTGCTGCATTGCAAGCTCTGAATCCTGCATTTTATTACGCTGCGACCATAGCATAAAATTGACCAGCAAGCTAGCCACCAATGCTATCCAGATCGCAGCACGCTGCCATCTTATTTCAGGCGATAGTTCCCTGGTTCTTTCAAGGGGTATGGTTTTATGAATAGATTTACTTTCATCTGTCTCCTGTGAGAATGAATTGGGTATACTTTCTTTTTGTAAGGTATCCCATATTTTATCCTGTAGCCCTGCAGGTGTTTCTTTAGCAAAATTTTCAGTAAAACGCTGCATGGTCATTTCTATCACAGCTATTTCATCTGCAAGTTCAGGATATTGCAATAGGTTTGCATCTACTTCGGCACGCTCACTTTCCGTTAATGCGCCGAGTACGTATGCTTCTAATACTCCTGATTCTATGTATTCTTTTACATTCACTTTGCTTATTTGCTAAAAGTTTCTTTTAAAGTTTTTATGGCATGGCGCATACGCGTCTTTACCGTGCCTAGCGGTATTTGTAATGTTTTCGAGATTTCGTCTAGTGTAAAACCTTTAAAGTAAGCCAGCTCTATTATTGTCTGGTATTCAGGCTTTAGATCTGATACTAACTTGCGTAATCCTATTGCATCCGTAGCCTGTTCGGTTTTCATATCATTCCCAACAGTATTTACGATTTCTTCACCTGTGTGGATTTTACTTTTCATGATTTCACCCTTTGAGCGCAATTTGTCAATAGCTGCATTCCGGGCGATATTGATCATCCAGGTATATATCCGTCCTTTTGCCGGGTCGAATTGGTTTATATTATTCCAGATTTTTATGAAAACTTCCTGCAATACGTCTTGAGAGGTTTGCTCATCATATATTACCCTATTAATAATACCATATAATACAGCTGCATAATGCTGATACAGGTAATTAAAAGCATCCCGACTTTGCTGTCGTAACAGCATAACCAGTTCTTCTTCGCTATATATGGTTACCGATGGCAATAACTGTGAAATTCTGTACTAAAATAGTTATTTTGCAAATAACATCTTATAGTCAACTTTAACTTTCCCTGCGCTGATATCATCCAGCTTCTTCTTTATCAGCCGTCTTTTTAGTTGAGGTAGATAATCTATAAATAGTTTGCCATCTATATGATCGTATTCATGTAAGATCACTCTTGCGGTAATTCCGGAAAATTCCTGCTCTTGTTCCTGGAAATTTTCGTCTACATATTTAATGCGTACTTTTTGTACCCGCTGCACATCTTCTCTTATTTTAGGTATGCTCAGGCACCCTTCGTTATAGGCCCACATATCGCCGGTTTCATCTACTTTATGAGCATTGATGAATACTTGCTTTATCGGTTTCTCGTTTGGATATTTTTTCTTGTCATCATCGTCAAAATTCTCAACTACCTGTACAGTATCTATTACAAATAACCTGATGGGTTTATTCACCTGTGGTGCAGCTATTCCCACTCCGTTACTGTGATACATTGTTTGCCACATATTCGCTATGAGCTCACTCAAACCAGGATAATCAGGCTTTATGTCTTCAGATATTTTGCGCAATACAGGATGTCCGTATGCGACAATAGGTAATACCATAAAATTCAATCTCTTAGTAAAGATTGCAAAGATAAGTATTAGGAGCGGCTTTGCAGATATTCCTGCAATATTATCACAGCACTCACCGCGTCTATAAGTTCCTTCTTTTCACGTGCTTTTTTCCTCAACCCCATTCCGGAAATCGCTTGTGATGCCATTCGTGATGTCATTCGCTCATCTACCTTTTCTATTAGCATTTGAGGAAATACATTTGAAAATTTCTTAATAAATTTATCTACAAGTGGGGTAGCATCCGTTTCAGAGTCATCAAAATTCAATGGATAGCCTACTAATACTTTCTCGACAGGCTCTAATAAAAAATATTTCTTCAGGTAGCCGATCAGTTCATTAGAATCAACTGTATCAAGTGCTGTCGCGATAATTTGTAAGGGGTCAGTGACAGCTATCCCTGTTCTTTTTTTCCCAAAATCCAATGCTACTACTCTTGCCATATTTAGCTTTTCTTCAGTCCTATTATCGCAGTTCCGGAATGTTTAAGTATATCCTTTTCTGTAGTTTTTAGTTCAAAATATTTTTGCTGCAACCATGCTATTTTAGTGACGTCTTTTTCTTCTTTCAGCTTTTTTGTTAACTCTGTCTGCATCAATATTATTTTCTTCAATTCAAAGTAAACTAAGGTACTATCTACCTCGTTTATATAGTTTAGCTCACCATGCAGCACCTCTATTCCGTAATTCTCCTTCCATTTTGGGCTTACATCATGTTTTGTATGCAATAACATAGCCATTTGCTGCTGTACGGCCGGATCGGGATGATTGATGAAATAATGTGTCTCAGGTGTTGCATTATATTGTACATAATAACGGTAATATTCGTCAAAAACATTACGCGCCATTCCTGATTCTATCAGTTCAGGATCTATTCTCTGCTGTACCAAGTCACCAACGTTGGCAAAGCCCTCATACGGCATGTGGCCATATTCTATCAGCACGCGTATTAGTTGCCATTCCTGCTCTTCATCTGCGTTGACCGTAGTATTACCCGTCATTTCTTCTACAGGCAGCAAAGCCGGCTCCGGCAATACTTCCTCTTTGCGCTGGTGACGCTTCTCATTTTCCAGCCGCTCGCGGATATGCTTATTCACCAGGTTCACCATGCCGTTCTCATCCACACCGAGCTTACGTGATGCCTCCCGTATATAATGCCCCTGCAGCGCAAAGTCCTCCGCCTTATTTATCCTGGAGATGCTTTCTGCTATCTCATTTACAAGCTTCGATTTTTTTACCGGATCATTCCCGGCATCCTTCAATCCTACTTCCAGCCTGAATCCAATTACATCCTGCTTATGTTCTTTTACGTATTCATGAAATTTTGCAGCGCCCGATTTTTGTACAAAACTATCAGGGTCTTCTCCTTCCGGCAGTAATACTAACTGCACATTAAAGCTTTGCGACAATGCCATATCCAATCCCCGCAACGCAGCTTTCACTCCTGCCGCATCCCCATCATACAATATGGTCAGGTTCTTTGTCAGCTGGCCAATAATTCTCAGTTGGTCTTCCGTAAGCGAGGTACCACTGCTTGCAACCACATTCTCTACTCCACCCTGGTGCAGCGATATTACATCTGTGTATCCTTCCACAAGGAAACATTCATCCAGTTTCCCTATAGCCTGTCGCGATTGATACATTCCATACAGCACACGGCTTTTTATGTATAGCTCATTTTCGGGTGTATTAATGTATTTGGGCGCCTTATCGTTGCTTTTTAATATCCTGGCCCCAAATCCCAGCACGCGCCCTGTCATGCTTTGTATCGGAAAAATAACCCTCCCGCGATAGGCATCGTAATGGCTCCCTGATCGTTCCTTTACTAATCCCGCCCTTTCCAGAAGCGCTGCATTATATCCTTTTTGTGTTGCAGCTTTGTAAAAAGCATCATTACTCTCAGGCGAGTAGCCAAGCCTGAAACGTTCTATAATATCTTTCCTGAATCCCCTCTGTTTAAAATAAGACAATCCTATCGCCTGCCCTTCTTCTGTGTTTAATAAAATATCATGAAAATATTGTGCAGCGTATTCATTTAGTATTCGTAGCCCTTCCTCTGCCAGTTGCTGCTGTTGCTGTTCGGGAGTTCGCTCACTTTCCTCAAGTGTTATTTTATAAAAATCAGCCAGCCAGCGTATCGCTTCCGGATAGGTAAGCTTTTCGTGTTCCTGTATAAATGTCACCACATTCCCTGCTTTTCCACACCCAAAACATTTATAAATACCTTTAGCTGCAGAAACTGAGAAAGAAGGTGTCTTCTCATTATGGAAGGGACAATTGGCTATATAGTTGGCACCACGCTTCTTTAATCGCACAAACTGCCCGACTATTTCCACAATATCAGCACGGTTCACTACTTCCTGTATAGACGAGGCAGAGATCATAATCCAAAAATATAAAGGAAATATTAAAAAACAGGTTATTACTTACTTCTAAAATGTATAATCTGCAAAGTCAAATAAAGAAAATAGCTTGGATTTGCAAAATGGAAATTTCTTTATTTCCCCTCTTTCAGCCCTTAATTTATATATTCTTTTTTCTGACCCGATATCATATGGTAAAACCGCCTCTTTAATTTTAAAAGTCATGACTATTAATAATAAAAATAGCAACCTGAATATCTTCGTTACAGTTTCTATATGTAACTCAGCTTGCATCTCAGGGTCCATATTGTAAATACATTTAATTGGCTAAAATGCAAATTTAACAGTATCTCTATAATTATTCAGTATACACAAAATGGAAAACCTTGTTTACATTCCGAAATGTAACAAGGTTTTTCATTTAAAAGAGGCCAGCTAAATAGGTAATTATTTCAAAGCTTAATGGCTAAAAAATCAAACTAAAAACTTACTACTCCCCTCAACTCAGTAAAGAATGTATCTTTTTTCCTTGCAGATACAGGTATGGTAGTACCATTGTTCATCACTACTGCCGAAGATACTCCTTTCACTATTTTCATCATGTGCGATAAATTAATAAGGAACGACTTGTGTATCCTTGAGAATCCTTTATCACAAAGCAATTCTTCGAAATCTTTTAATGAACGGGATGTTACATAGCTCACATTATTTACCAGCTTCAATTTGGTATAGCTATCAAGAGCTTCAATGTGCACTATGTCATTTATATCCACTATATCATATCCTTCATTTACACTCACTATTATTTTAGAGCATTTTGCAGTTCCACGCGAATTTTTAAAAATATTTGTCAGTTCACCAAATTTATCCTGTGACCTCAACTTATCTATTACGTTGATCACATCCATAGTATCAATAGGCTTCAGGATATAATCAAGGGCTTCCATTTTAATAGCACGAAGGGCGTGTTCATGTGATGCTGCTACAAAAACCACTTGCGGTTCTCCCACTATTGTTTTTTCAACAAACTCCATATAGTCGTTAGCTGACTTTTCAATATCTATGAAAAGGAGATCAACTTTTTTCTCTGCGATCATTTTTGCAGCTTCTTCCAGGTTATTCACATTCCATATCACATCTACACCTGCGCATTGTGTTTCCAGAATATCCTGGATTATTTCTTGGTTTGAAGTGGTATTGTTAACGATACCTGTTTTTATTTTTTTCATAAAATGGGGGTAATGATTTAAATTAAATGTGAAGCAAATATTGGACGGTAATCTTTGCATGAAAAAAAATACATACCCATTAACAAGACATTAGGAAAAACTTTAAATTTTTTTAATGTGAAAGTCATCAATTTCACGAGAATTCGGGAGAGACATTTGAAACACTTATGTGTATTGATTTTCCCCAGCCAAGAGACTAACTAAAGGGGCATAAAAAAACCGCTTTTAAAAAGCGGTTTTCATAATTGTGTGTGCGAGTTAGCTTACGCTATAGTAATATTCTTATCAAGATATACATCCTGGATAGTGGTGAGCAACTCTACACCCTCAGTCATTGGCTTTTGGAAAGCCTTTCGTCCACTGATGAGGCCCATGCCTCCCGCGCGTTTATTAATTACCGCAGTTGTTATTGCTTCAGCCAAATCTGATGCTCCTTTAGATTCACCACCTGAGTTAATAAGACCCACACGGCCCATATAACAGTTCGCTACCTGGTAACGGCATAGATCAATAGGATGGTCAGTAGTCAGTTTATCATAAACAAGTTTGCTGGTTTTCCCGAAATTAAGCGCAGTATAGCCGCCATTATTAGTCGGCAATTTTTGCTTAATGATATCGGCTTGTATGGTCACACCAAGATGGTTTGCTTGCCCGGTAAGGTCAGCAGCAGTATGATAATCTATGCCATCCTTTTTGAAAGCA
>DATNFP010000121.1:0-16048 GCA_035606335.1 Flavipsychrobacter sp.
TAGCCGCGGAGTGAAGGATCTCACTAATTGAGGTTAAACTAAATACCCACCACTCTCCGCTCTCTTTCTCCGCACTTCTATCGGGGGTTTATTGTCGTTAACTTTATTTGCAAACCATCTTACCATCCACATAACTTTGTCATCAGCCCAGATTTTGGGTATAAAGCTCTTTGACAAAATAACAGATCATTCATCATTCCGCTCACCACTCTGTTTCTCCGCACTCTTTCTCGCTCTGCGGCGAAAATGGGGTATGAGTGGGGAATGATTCGCATTGTGAACTAGTTACATAACTATTGCTGGTAAAGCATTTTGTCTTATCTGCATGCCCCAAATTCCCCACTCCCATTTTTTTCACCAAACGGGAAAATCACAACAATAATTATTGCATTGTTTCTGGTAAAGTATATTTTCTTCCTTTGTTTTGCTCGTGCAGCCAGCTAACAAGTGGCTGGAAATAATCGAGCATAGCTTTTGCATTCAGGTCTTCACCTGTAGCTTCTTTGAGTACCTGGCGCCAATCTTTAGATGCACCGGTGCGCATTATCTTTTTCAGGAAATCACCTATTTCTTTACTGCCATAATAATTTGTTGCGCGGGGATCCTGGTGCAATATGTTCTTTGCAATATAGTCATGCACCTGGTAGAGAATTACATAAGCGAGTGCATAATCATAATATTGTGCTGGGTCATCATTGATGTGCGTTTTTGTTGCCGCATCGCAATATTCTTCACCTCGCGGAGACGGTGGTACTATTCCCTGGTATTTTTTTGCCAGCTCCCACCATCTTTTGTTGAACTGATCTCCCGGCAGACTGTCTACATACATTTCTTTTTCAAAATTGCTCATCGTGCCGGAACAGAAATAAATGAACACTACTGAGTTTAATGCTTCTTTTAGCAGGGATTGTATGCTGTCTGTTTTCACATTGGGGTCAATTAGTCCGCGACCCGCAAGAAATGGTTTTTGCATAGCGGCCAGCCCCATCATAGTACCAAAAGCTTCGTGAAAAGCACGATTTGCCCCCTGTCGTAATAATGGTGGCACATCAGGATTAGTGTAGGTCATATAATAATAAATGTGCCCCAACTCATGGTGAGCTGTTTCGAACCATTCTGCATTTGGCTCTACACTCATCAGGCTGCGTACATCTTTATTCAGATCCATGTGCCATGCTGAGGCGTGATTATTTTTTTTGACGTTTGAATCTGCAGGGTAGGGATATAAGCTCGATTTTTCCCAAAAGGTAGAAGGTAGATGAGGGAAGCCAAGACTTACATACATATCCTCGGCATCTTTCACAATCCATTCAGCAGATTTATTATGAAGCACGCTATCCAGGTTAATGCCTTGTACATTTACTTCAGAGCTCCAATCCTGTCCCCAACGATTAGGCAGCCAGTGAGCGGGTAAATAATCCGGAACTTCTGATAGCCCATACTTTTGGGCTAACTCATAACGCATCCATGTGTGGAGCTCGCGATATAGTGGATATAATTCATACATCAGGCTATCCATCATGTTCATCATCTCGTCAGTCTTCATACCGTAATCGGAAACCTGGTAGGTAAAGAAATCATGATAGCCAAGAGCCTGCACTGTTTGATTGCGCAGGTTGCGAAGATTTACTAATCCATCTTTCAAAGTTTTGCCTACTTCCTTGCTGGCTTCCCATGCCATGAGGCGCTTATTTACATCGGTTTCTTTTTTCAGGATATCATCAATATCGTTAGTGCTCACTTTTTTACCATCTAACATATACTGAAACCCATATAACTTACCGGTTTGTTCATCCTCTGCTTTGATACGCTTTTTCACTATATCGGCAATAGTTTGGGGGTTATTAGCGGCGTTATAAAGAATATATTCCAACTGTTTAACCTGTATAGGAGTGAGCTTATCTTTTATAGCCAGAAATTTTCGTGAGTTTTCTATATTTTCTTTGCTCCCTGTAAATACCGCCATTTCCTCATCCGCTTTCTGTGCAGCAAGGGAATTAGTAGAGTCATTTTGTTTTATTTCCGTATTCAGTTTCCATTGGGCTTCCTGCGAGTTGGTGTACAGGCGCACATACTCTTTGGTATAGCTGTCAATGAAACCCTGTGCATTTTTCTGGTCGGCACTTTGGTTGCCATTTTTGCATGAGAAAAATAATACAGTGGCTATACATATAGCTGCAAGTGTATATTTCATTCTTAGAAAATTTTTCTAAAAGTATAGATTTTCTAATGGTATGATGAAACCAATCAGAATTGAGCAGCAAAATCTATCAACAATCGTGCTACCATATCTACATTTTCCAATGTTACTTCCGAGCTTTTATCAAAGACGTCATGATAATAGCCCTTGCCACCATTGGAATAGATAAAGAAAGAAGGTACACCGGCTTCGGTAAAGAAATAATGGTCGCTGTTTGCCGCTTTGCCCCGACTCTTTATAGCCGGCAGATAATCTTTCTTGTTGTTTATTTGTTGCAATAAATCAAATTCTTTGGGAAACTCTGTAGCATTTACAACCGTTATCCCATCAGTCGCATCTCCCATTATATCGATATTGGTGAGGAATTTTATATGATCTAGGGGGATCATAGGATGCTCTACAAAATAGTGCGAACCTAATAAGCCAGCCTCTTCACCGCTAAAGGCAATAAATGCAATAGAATAGTGCTGCGGGTGGGCGGCAAAATAATTTGCAAGGTATAATAACATGGCAGTACCACTTGCATTATCACTTGCGCCAGGGAAAGTAGCTGTGCTTCCCATCATGCCGAGATGATCGTAATGGGCTGTGAAAACAATAAAGCTATCTTTTACTGTGCCGGGCACATAAGCCATTATGTTTTCATTTTTATTTTTTGACGCAGGCAGAAATACCGAATGAATATAAACGCTTGCTTTTCGTATTCTTTTAGTGATCACTGTATCTTCGATATATAATACGGTGGCGGGTATCGTATCTGTAGCAACCGTCCATGTAAGCTTACCATGCTGAGGAATTATAAAACAACCTTTGGGAAGCTGTTTTGCAAAACTCCAGAGGCGAATTGACATTTTCCTGCAAAAGGAATCTACATTTTTTAAGAGATAGATCCTGTTCGACGTTTGCCAGGTAGCTTTTGTTTTATTCCATGCAGCCGTGTCTGGTATTGCCGACAAATCAACTGTTCTCACTTTCATGTTATCCACATTGAATGAATTGCTGCCTGCATCTACAAGAAAATCAACGCCGGGTTCCAATTCTTTTTTTCTGAAGCCTTTATTAACAATGACTGAGACTATATCGGGGAAAGTATTGACCGGAAAGCTATAGGTTTGAGTATACGAGCTATCGGCTGTGACCGGTAATAACCCAAATGATTTGATTTCTCTTAATACATATCGCTCCGCAGACTCATGACCATTCCTCACATAACCACGACCCAATTTGTTTGGTTCAGAGAGAATAGATATCTGACGTTTTAGCCATCGTTTTTCATGTTGTGCAAAAGCACTGGTTGAAAATGATATTAATACAAGTATTGCAAATATTTTGAAATGAAGGCGATCCATATGTAAAGCAAAACAGGAAATAAAATTAATGAATTATCAGTGTTAACTATTCCATTTTTTTATCACTAAGGAAGAGTTGGTGCCACCAAAGCCAAATGAATTTGATAAGAAAATATCAAACGGTTGTTGCATTGTTTGGGTTATAATATTGATCTTTTCTGAATGCTCATCGGGGTTTTCGAAATTGATATTGGGAGCGATGAAATTATTTTGCATCATGAGCATAGAATACACAATTTCGCTGGCGCCCGCCATCCAGCATTCATGCCCTGTCATTGATTTGGTAGAGCTTACAGGAGTTTTGCTGCCAAACACATTATATATTGCTTCCGCTTCGCTGCCATCACCGGCAGGAGTGGATGTAGCATGGGCATTAATATATTGAATATCGCCTGCAGCTACTGATGCATCGTTTAATGCGCGCGTAATGGAACGCACCTGTCCTTCAACACTCGGATTAGATATATGCTGACCATTAGATGAAAAACCATAACCAAGTACTTCCGCCAAAATAGTGGCGCCACGTTGTTGCGCTGATTCGAGGCTTTCTAAAATTACGGTTGCTGCACCTCCTCCGGGAACTAATCCATCACGATCACGGTCGAAAGGGCGGGATGCTTTAGCAGGTTCATCTTCGCGAATAGAAAATGTACCTAATGCATCGAAATTCGGCATGGAGTATATATTTACTTCCTGTGCACCTCCGCAAATAATTCTGTCCTGCAAACCTTGCTTTATAAATAAATATCCGAGACCTATAGAATGAGAACCACTGGCACATGCCGCACTTATTGAGAAGTTGATACCCTGCAATTTAAAAATAGTAGC
This sequence comes from Flavipsychrobacter sp., assembly GCA_035606335.1. GTDB lineage: Bacteria > Bacteroidota > Bacteroidia > Chitinophagales > Chitinophagaceae > DATNFP01. The sequence goes on from DATNFP010000121.1 coordinate 4,378, forward strand.
AAGGTTCATAGTGACTGTAGAATTGAGTACCTGGAAAACAGAACCTGAACCAACCAGCACGGTGTCTTTCTTTTCACGGATCAGATCTATTGCTTCAATTACAGGTTTTGCAGAACTGTCATTGCCATAGATGATGCCTGTTTCATTCTGTTCAATAAAATCTGTTGTAAGCCCGGCCTGTTGTAATGCTTCTACAGTAGCCACATAAGCGAACTCAGCCTGTTCAGGCATCATTATTCTGGCGCGCCTGTCGAGCAAGCCTTTTAGTTGAGGGCGTTCCACATAACCTGTAAGACCTGAGCGGTACCCTAATTTTTTTCTTTCCGGGTCGAGAATAATACCTGAACGGCCTTCGAATAAGGACTGAGTTACTTCTTCTTTATTCTTACCGAGAGAAGAATAAATACCAAGACCTGTAATAACAACACGATTCATTCCTGCAAGTTTAGGTGTAAAGACCACCATTTATTGATATTACCTGTCCTGTAATGTATGAAGATTGTTTTGAAGCAAGAAATCCGGCGAGCTCTGCGACTTCTTCTGCAGATCCGAAGCGTTTCATGGGTATGAGATTGACCAATTCCTTTTCATTCAGGTCTTCCGTCATATCTGTTTTGATAAAACCAGGAGCTATCGCGTTGACCGTAATATTGCGGCGTGCCACTTCCTGTGCCAATGCTTTTGTGGCCCCTATCATGCCGGCTTTTGCTGCGGAATAATTTACTTGTCCGGCCATGCCTTTGATGCCGCTTAAAGAAACCATATTGATAATGCGACCGTAGCGATTCATCAGCATAGGGTTCAGAACTTGTTTTGTAACATTGTACATTCCCTGCAAGCTTGTATTCAATACAGAATCCCATTGCTCATCATCCATCATGGGCAATAGAGTATCATTACGAATGCCAGCATTGTTTACGAGTACTTCTATTTTTTTGTCTTTGTATGTATCTATCCAGCTACCTAATACCTGCTTTACATCTTCCCTATTAGCTACGTCAAAGCACATTATCTCTGCACCTACACCTTTTTCAGTTACCAGTTTAGCAGTTTCCTCTGCAGCCTTTTCATTTCCCTTATAATTGATAAGAATAGAGTATCCCATTTCGGCGAGCCTGATGCATACTGCTCTGCCTATACCTCTTGAGCCTCCTGTTACTAATGCGTATTTATCCTGCATGAATTGCCTGGGCTTTTAGGTCATTTTTAAAATGTGCAACTATGTCTGTGTTCATTAACCAGTTTTTCACTTCCTGCAGATTTTGAGAAGGGGCAAAATCTTCTTTAAAGAATGGGAATAATGAACGTGCACCATCGTATAGCCATTTAGTAGCTGGGGCTAGTTTATTGCTGATATCACGTATATCTATCGCTTGTACTAATGCAACAAGCTCTATTGCCAATACCTCATATGTGTTTTCTATTACACGATTACACATCAGTGCGGCATTGCATCCCATGCTCACTATATCCTGGTTGTCATTATTATTTGGAATGCTATGTACATATAGTGGGTTACTCAATACCTGATTTTCTGCCACTGTAGACGTAGCAGGATATTGCATGCCTTGTATGCCGAAATTTAATCCCAGCTTACCGGCATTGACAAAAGGAGGTAATTTTTGATTAAGATTAGCATTGAGCAGGAAATTCAATTGCCGCTCCGCGAGCATAGAAAGCTTGGTTATGGCAATCTTCACTTTATCCATTTCCAGTGAAACATAGTCTCCGTGGAAATTACCACCATGAAAAATATTCTTATTCTTAGAGTCAACTACGGGGTTATCGTTCACAGAATTCAGTTCGTCTTCTACTACCTCTTTTGCATTTAATATGGTATCTAATATAGGACCCAATATTTGCGGCACGCAACGTAATGAATAATATTCCTGTACCTTATCTTCTATTACATCTTCAGTTATAGCCCGTTCATACAGATATTCATCGCGCTTGCGGAGCAGCTTACTATCTGCCCCTAACTGGCGCATCCATAGTGCTATCTGGCGCTGGCCGTTATGTAGTTTTACATTGTTAAGCTCTTCTGAAAAATGGTCGTCAAAGGCCTCCATCATTTCATTAACCATGAGCGACAATAGCATGCTCCACATACTTAGACGATAAGCCATTATTGTATTGATGCCACCAATGCCTGTCATCGCTGAAGTGCCATTCAGAATTGCCAGACCTTCACGAATATGTATCTTTAAAGGTTGCAGGTTCAAGGCAGTATAAACGGTTTGAGCGTTTTCAATTTTTCCTTTGTACCAAAAGTTACCTTCACCTATCATTCCTAAGGCAAGGTGTGCAAGCTGCACCAAATCGCCGCTGGCACCTACACCACCATGTGCGTAAACACAAGGATAAGCTTCGTTATTAATCAGCTCTGTAAGCAAGCGGATAACATCAGGATGGACACCTGAATAACCTAACAACAGGGTATTCAGACGCGATAACATCAAAGCTCTTATTTGCAGTGGAGTAAGTAATTGCCCCATGCCTGAGCTATGACTGCGTATCAGATTATATTGTAATTGTTTACAATCTTCGTCCTCAATGCGGTATTGCGCCATCGGCCCAAATCCTGTATTGATACCATATATTAATTTGCCTTTCGAAAAAGATTGCAAAAAGTCATAGCTATCCGTAACATCTTTTACAGCAGATGAAGTAATATTAATTTGCTTTTGTTCCAGTATCACCTGTTCAAACGCGGCAAGGTCCAGTTTTTTACCCCCAAGGGAAATCATGAGTCGCTGATATGTTTAAAGTGTGCAAAAATAACTTTCAAATACGAGAATTTGAAGATATACATAAATGGACATCATTTAAGGTTTGTGTTTTTAATCTTTGCTGACAAGTCCTGTTAATGGGTTCCTGATATTTTCATACCCCATCAAATCTACTTTAATACTGCCGACAAGTATAGGGCTATCTACTCTTACAGGTAAATGATCGTTATCATCAGTTACCCATACACTCATTTTCTCTCCACCTTTAAATATGGTGCCTTCTATCAGTAAGGGTACTATTTTTATCGTGTTAAAGGTGCCATACCTCGTTTGTATTCTTTCTTTACCCATATAGCGTATATATAGATTATACACCTTATCATCGAGGAACATGGAAAAAGGAATTTTATCGCCGGGCTTATAACGATTATAATCTATGTTTCTGGCATAATAAATAGTAGAAAGCACATCCTGCACACACCTTGGCACATTAAATACACCATGGGTAGAAACAGCCTCACCCATAGCGGGATTAAAAGCTACTGAATTATAGATCCTGAAGCCTCCTTCATTTACATTGCGCACAAATTTCAGAGGGAGCATGCTTTCTGCATCAATGTATGTTTCGTATTTGTCCCGCACTTTGTAAAACCATTCGTAAGATTTTACAGTTCTGCCATCGCCGATTACGTGATATACTTTATGTCCGTTCAGGTTTTCTTTGTCTACTGTAAAATAGGCATCCCCCGCATTTATCCATATCCGCCCCATATTGTAGTAAACTTTAAAGAATAGTTTTTCTCCATCCTGGAAGCTGGTATTCCTTATACCACAAAAATCATTTTGTGCGGAAAGGTGAAATGATATTAATAAACAAACAAGGCTATATCCAACCTTTCTTAATGAGAGCATAAGCTGATCCTCTTTTCTAATATAACTATTTACCTCAATACACGCATCCTTACTAGTAAAATGCTGCCAATAATTGCCGGTATAATAAGGTTTAGTGCCCATAAACCTATGGTAGCTCCTAAAATACCAACCGTATTGGTAGAAAAATGATGAAACAGATATAACCCCACCTGGCCACGTTCTCCTATTTCTGCAAGTGCTATCGAAGGCACTATTGACATTACCCAGAAAAAAAGCGCACACATCAGGTATCCTTGCGCCAGCGGCATATCTATGTTCATCCAGCGTAAAAAAAACAAATACTGTGCCGTAAACACCCCAAGCCTTAATAGGGACAATCCCAGGATAGTTAATTGCTCTTTTGTACTAAACCTTTTTAGCAATTGCCCGTAAATATTAAACCTTCGCAGCCATTTGAACTTATTGAGTAATGGTAGCCATGTCTCAAAGCGCCAATATATAAGTATTAGAAAAAGAGTGATAGCTGCTGCACAAATGAGTACAATTTTCTCCATTAATCCGGGAAAGGCAATGTTGTAATACGTGAGCCCAAATACTCCTAATACAAATAATGACAGCAATTGAGACATTGCACCCAGGATAGAAACATTAATAAGCCGGAAAGTATTTTTTCGCTTCAGGTAGAGTATGCGCCCTGGATATTCTCCTATCCGGTTAGGAGTAACAATAGAAATAGCAATGCCTGCCAGGTAGCTTAAAAAAGCCTGTTTGTATGATATAGGTTGCGCTGATTTTACAAGGAGTTGCCATTTCCGTGCTTCAATAGAGAGGTTTATTGGCATTAGCAGGACGCACAGCCATATATAGATGGAGGGACCTGTGTGCCACCATGCTGTTTTATCTACTCTATGCAATTGCTTCATTACCTGGGCATAAATGCCCCAGAGTAGAAGAATTGAAATAATTCCACCGACCAAATAATTGAGCCATATTTTGGTACTTTTGTTCAAGTATTTCAACACTTTGCAACATAATCCCCATATTATTCTTGGTATTGACCCTGGTACGCTTGTAATGGGCTATGGACTCATTGCTATAAACAAAAGTAATGTTTCATTGGTAGAAATGGGGGTGCTGCATCTTGCAAAAAATAAAGACCATGCAGAACGGCTGGAACTTATTTTCAGAAAAATGGAAAGCCTGATAAAAATTCACCAGCCAACATCGGTGGCTATAGAGGCGCCGTTTTTTGGAAAGAACGTGCAGAGTATGCTTAAATTAGGACGGGCACAGGGGGTTGCAATTGCTGCTGCTATGATGAATGGACTGCAAGCGGTAGAATACGCACCACGTAAAATAAAACAATCAATAACAGGGAGAGGCAATGCAACCAAAGAGCAGGTATGGAAGATATTACAGCATACCTTGAAATTTGAAGAGGATGTACGCTTTATGGATGCTACCGATGCGGTAAGCGTTGCGCTGTGTCATCATTATCAAAGCCGCGCGCCGCAAAACCTGATTGCTAAAAGCATGGATGATAAACCGGTTAAAATTAATACCGGAAAGAAAAAGCCAGATAGCTGGGGGGCATTTATTTCTGCAAATCCTGACAGATTGAGAAAGCGATAATACTCACCCGGTTTAATATTCCTTTATCTTAATGTGCACATCGTGAGGAGCGGGTTCGTTCCCACCAAAATAAGGCAGCAATTTATATCCCATAGCGACACTGTCCGTGCAACCACGAGATACTGTGTCCATATTCCCATTTAAGATAAACTGGTATTCATCAGGCAATACTTTTATTTCGCAATCTATAATGCTATCAAGTTGTATTGCGCCTAAGTTTTTCAGCACTCTTACAGTGTTTACATAGCAGTCCGCAAATATGTACATTTTGCCATTATCCCAATCCCATCCAAAACGTGCGCTATTGACATGGTGGAAGGAGTTACAATCTGCAAAACCATATAGCTTGTTTACATCTTTCTGGTCTTCTTGTACCGAAGATTTATAAATGCATGAACTATCGAGTATCGCCTTAAAACGAATAAAGGATCGGGAGAAGGGAGGGTAACTGTTATTTACAATATAGTTGTCGCCTGCCAAAACTGTATATGTAGTAAAAGTGTCATCTGACGGAACAATATGCAGTATGGAATCGGCAGGTGGCTTTTTGTTTTGAGGAGTAATATTGGCAATATTACTCCTATTAGATGTGGCTACATCAGTATCATCTTTCCTGGTGCAGGATGCAGCCAGAAAGACCCCTATAATAAGGATCTTAAAACGTTTCATAAATATGTACGGTTATCTCTCCAGACCCACTATCCCTAACGTGCAAAAAATAAAAAATCAAAAGGTAGTACTTGGTGGAATTTTAATAATACTGCAAAGATAGTATAGTAATTGTAATGAAAATGACAGATTAATAGTTATTAGTTTTTTCTATTAATTAAGTTTGTTTTAATGCTTTTAGGTATAACGAATATTAAATCGGCATATAAAAGTTGATAAATATTATGAAATTGATTTACTAATTAATATTTTTCAGTTTGAAAGGGGAATATTAGATACTTTTCCTATCCTTATTCTTTTTGGTATAAGAATAATCTAAAACGGAGTACATTTACTCAAATAACAAAATATAGAGAAAAACAAGTTAGGTATGCCTGAATACAAAGCAAAAATACTACTGGTGGAAGATGACCCCACATTGAGCTATGTAGTAAGAGAGAGTTTGCAGAAGAATGGATTTGAAGTAATACACTGCGCTGATAGTGAGAGTGGTTGGCAACAATTCATGAAGCACAATTTCGACATTTGCCTGCTTGACGTAGTGCTGCCTAAAAAAGACGGTATGTACCTGGCTAACCAGATAAGACAAAAAAATGAAACTGTTCCTATCCTCTTACTGACTTCAAAGTCAATGGATGACGATAAAATAGCAGGTTTTAAAAGCGGAGCGGATGATTATATAACAAAGCCCTTCAACATGCAGGAGTTATTATTGCGTCTTGAAGTGTTTTTGAAACGTACCAAAAAGAAAGAAGATAATACGCCGGTTGAATTTAAATTAGGCAATCTCGACTTTGATTACACAAACCTTGTTCTGAAAGGTGATAAGATAGAGTATCAGCTTACACAGCGTGAGGCAGACCTGATAAAGTATCTATGCCTGAATGCTAACCGCGTACTGAAAAGAGATGAAATATTGATGAATGTGTGGGGTAAGGATGATTATTTTCTCGGCAGAAGTATGGACGTTTTTATCACAAAAGTGCGTAAATATATAAAGGAACAACCGGGGGTAGAATTACAAACCATACATGGTATCGGGTTTAAGTTTGTTTACAACCAATAAATAAATTTTATATCATAAAATAAAAAAGTGTAGATTTTTTGAATCTCCACTTTTTTATTTTTACAACAGGCTTTTTACTTTATCAATAACTGCCTGTAAACTGCCAGGTTCCTGTCCGCCTGCTGTAGCAAGTGTTTTTTGACCGCCACCTCCTCCTTTTATGAGTGGGGCAATATTTTCCTTAATTATTTTACTTGCGTCAAGACCCTTTGCATTCACTACACTATCGGCAACTCCAACAGCAACAAATGGCTTTCCATCTATATTGGCACACAGCACGATCACATGGTCGTTCAGATGATTTTTTACATCTAAACAAAGTCTTTTCAGTGCATCTGCAGAGTTTACAGAAACAATACTGCCGACAAAGGTTACCTGGTTAATGATTTCGTCTTTTGTCAGTATCTCATTTCGAATGGCTACCAATTGCCTTGCTTCATGATATTCCAGGTGTTTTTCAAGCGCGGTCTTTTCTTCCTGTAATTTTTCTATTGCTTTTATCGGGTCTTTGGGATTTTTTAATTGTGACTGAATGCTTGAAAGAAGAGCCAGCTTTTCATTGATGTAATGTGTAGCAGCAACTCCACTCAGAGCCTCTATGCGTCGCACACCTGCGGCAACTGCACTTTCACTAACTATCTTAAATAACCCTAACTGTCCTGTAGCGCCTACGTGTGTACCACCACATAATTCTATAGAATAATCAGGATCCATGATCACAACACGTACCACGTTACCATACTTTTCACCAAACAAAGCCATCGCTCCAAGTGCAATAGCTTCATCTTTCAGCATATTTTTTATGACAACAGGGATGTTCTCGCGTATTTTTTCATTTACTATTGCTTCAATTCGCGAGAGCTCTTCGTCTGTTACTTTAGCAAAATGAGAGAAGTCGAAACGCAGGTACTCTTCATTCACCAGAGATCCTTTTTGAGATACATGTATACCTAATACTTCACGTAAAGCTGCATGAAGTAAGTGTGTGGCACTATGATGCACCGCTGTAGCAATACGTTTTGGAGCATCCACCCTTGCAAGCACCGGTGCCTGAGGGTCTGACGGAAGCACTTCGGAAAAATGTATGATCAGGTCATTTTCCTTTTTAGTATCGATGATCTGTATACTTTCGTCCGGGAAAATTAGTTCTCCTGTATCTCCTACCTGTCCACCACTTTCAGCATAGAAAGGTGTAGTATTTAAAACTATCTGGTAAGATTCTTTTCCCTTTGCTTTTACACGACGGTATTTAAGAATGCTTGCTTCAGCTTCTAAAGTATCATAGCCTACAAATTTGGTAGCACCGCCTTCCTGTACTACCACCCAGTCATCAGTGTCTAAAGCTGTAGCTGCACGACTGCGCTTTTTTTGTTGCTGCATTTCATGCTCAAAAGAAGCCTCGTCAACTTCAAGCACGTTTTCACTTGCTATCAACCTTGTTAAGTCTATTGGGAATCCGTAAGTATCATATAGTTCAAATGCTGCCTTTCCGTTAATAAGGTGGGTATTACTTGATTTTGTATCAGAGATGATCTCATCAATTTTTTTCAAGCCTTTATCTAATGTTCGCAAAAAGGCATCTTCTTCTTCCTTTACCACTTTGCTCACAAAATCAATTTGATTAAACAATTCAGAGAATACATTTTCAAATTGTTTAGCAAGCAAAGGCATCAACTGAAAAAGCAATGGCTGCTTATAATCAAGGTATGAATAGTAATATCGCACTGCACGACGCAGTATACGGCGTATCACATAACCTGCTCCTGTATTGGATGGTAATTGCCCATCTGCGATAGTAAAGCCTATTGCTCTGATATGGTCGGACAATACGCGGAAAGCGATATCTGGCCGTGAATCTGTATTCCCATATTTTTTACCGGTAATTTTTTCTATTGCCCCAATAGTGCCGGTAAAAAGATCTGTATCGTAATTGCTTTGCTTGCCTTGTAATACGCGTACCAGTCGTTCCAGTCCCATCCCTGTGTCCACATGTCTTGATGGCAATGGCTCCAGGTTCCCATCCTTTAATCTATTGAATTGGATAAATACGTTGTTCCATATCTCAATTACCTGGGGATGGTCAGCATTTACGAGTGTCTTTCCATCCTTCTGGCTGCGTTCTTCATCACTGCGGCAATCAACATGTATTTCTGTGCATGGGCCACATGGACCAGTTTCGCCCATTTCCCAAAAATTATCCTTCTTTTTACCCATCAGGATACGATGCTCATCAATATGCTGTTTCCAGTAGCTGATTGCCTCTTCATCTCGTGGTAAATTTTCTTTTGCATCCCCTTCAAAAACAGTTATATATAGCCTGTCCTTTGGTATCTTAAATACATCGGTAAGTAATTCCCAGCTCCATGCTATGGCTTCTTCCTTAAAATAATCTCCGAAGCTCCAGTTACCCAGCATCTCAAACATGGTATGATGATAAGTATCTACCCCTACCTCTTCCAGGTCGTTGTGCTTGCCACTTACACGCAAACATTTTTGTGTGTCTGCTACCCTTGTATATTCAGGCTTACGATTGCCAAGGAAATAGTCTTTGAATTGATTCATCCCCGCATTTGTAAACAAAAGCGTGGGATCATTTTTTACAACAATAGGCGCAGAGGGAACAATATGGTGTCCCTTACTACTAAAAAAGTCCAAAAACTGCTGTCGTATTTCGTTTGCAGTGAGCATATATCTGTTAAATAAATAAAGGTGCAAAGCTATTATTTAAAACGCGCTTTGAAATATTGAAGCGAAAATATCCAAATAATAAAACACTGAAGAAGAGCTATAACATTATTTTTGCATCGCAATTGTATCCGGTATTAGAGTCCGAGATTGAATACACTCACCATAGAATTAGTATAAAGATGCCTTGGTATGTATTATATACAAAACCTCGAAATGAAAAAAAAGTAGCTCTGCTGTTGGAGCAAAAAGGAGTAATTGTGTATTGCCCGACACAAGAAACAATTAAACAATGGAGCGACCGGAAGAAAAAAGTGATAGAACCTGTATTCCGTTCCTATTTGTTTGTTCATTTGGGTGAGTATAAAAAAGATAGTGTTTATGCATTAACTACACCTGGCGCTGTTCGTTTTTTGTGGTGGCTGGGGAAACCCGGAGTTGTAAAAGATGAAGAGATACAACAAATAAAAGATTTTCTTAACTCATACAAAGATGCTATAATTACTACAGAAATACATGAGGGTGAGGAAGTTACAATTAAAGAAGGAGTCTTAAAAGAGAAAAAAGGGAAAGTTCTTCGTGTGCAGGGAAATAAAGTCACCCTTCATTTAAAATCGATCGGGCTGAATATTGTAGCCCACGTATCTATACAGTCAATTGAAAAACAGTGATTTAAGAATTTTATTCATTTAATATGAATTGTTTACTTATTAATAATAATTGAAAACCTCCTTTTGTTTTTCATATTCCATACTTTTGTTTTTAATTATAATTGAGTAGTTTTATTACTCAATATCGTTTGTCAAAATGTGACTGACGAAGCGAAGCTATACAAAAAATATATAATAGGTATAGTAAAATTGGAATGTTAGAAGCACTTATTTCTTCCCGTACCCGCCTCAAACTTTTATTCAGGTTTTTTCTTAATCCTCATAACTCAACGTATTTAAGATCGTTGGCTGACGAGTTTGATGAAAGTACCAACGCTATAAGAGTAGAGCTTAATCGTTTTGAGGAAGCTGGCATGCTGCTATCCGAAAGCCAGGGTAATAAAAAAATGTACCGTGCAAATGATAGTCATCCATTGTATAAAGACTTGCATAACATTCTATTAAAATATATAGGAGTAGATCGTATTATAGAGAATGTTATAGAAAGATTAGGGCATTTAGAGAGAGTGTATCTTACAGGAGATTTTGCAAATGGTAAGGATTCAGGTATCGTTGATCTGATATTTGTTGGCAATATAGATATCAACTATTTAATGAATCTGATTGCTAAATCTGAAAAGCTCATTGACCGGAAAATCAGGTTTTTAATTTACCAACCTACCGAATTAATTGCCTCTGTGAAATCTGATCCGGGGAAATATTTATTATTATGGGAAAGCAAATCCTGACATTATTTTTATAAAAGCGGTTTGACAAATCAATATTTAGCAATACAAAGTCAATTTATATGAATCTAACTGACAAGAGCATATTTGTAACAGGCGGAACTGGTTCTTTTGGGAAAATGTTTACCCGGACTATCCTTGAAAAATATCCAGAGATCAAGAAAATAGTTATTTTTTCTCGTGATGAGCTGAAGCAGTTTGAAATGATGCAGCACGATATCTATAAAAGTCATCCTGGGATACGTTTTTTCCTGGGTGATGTACGTGATGTGGAAAGATTGAAACGTGCGATGGAAGGTATAGATATTGTTGTGCATGCTGCTGCCCTGAAACAAGTGCCTGCTGCTGAGTATAATCCTATGGAATTCATAAGGACAAATGTGCTTGGCGCAGAAAATATCATTGAGGCGGCCATATATAATAATGTAAAAACAGTTGTTGCCTTATCTACAGATAAAGCTGCGGCACCCATTAATCTATATGGCGCTACTAAGCTTTGCTCCGATAAGCTTTTTGTAGCGGCTAATAATATAAAAGGGAAACGTGATATGCAGTTTTCTGTAGTAAGATATGGGAATGTAGCAGGTTCGAGAGGCTCTGTTATTCCATTCTTCCTTGAAA
>DATNFP010000122.1:0-4347 GCA_035606335.1 Flavipsychrobacter sp.
AGAGCAGGTAATGGAAATAGGCGAACGCACTATTATAGAGTTAGGCGTGCATGGCCTGCATAAAGACCTTGTTCGTATGATAGGGAAAATGCGTTTCCGTTCTTCTTATGGACAAAACCTTTTGATGCACTCTAAAGAAACAGCAAATCTTTGCGGTATCATGGCTGCTGAATTGGGTCTTGGCCAAAAAGTGGTAAAACTTGCTAAACGTGCCGGTCTGCTGCATGATATTGGAAAAGTGCCCGATGAAGAAACAGAACTGAGCCACGCATTGCTGGGTGCCAAACTTGCCGAAAAAAGTGGTGAACATGCTACAATAGTTAATGCCATTGGAGCTCACCACGATGAGATCGAAATGACCTATATAATATCTCCTATAGTACAAGCTTGCGATGCTATTAGCGGTGCTCGTCCCGGAGCACGTCGCGAAATGATGCAAAGTTATCTGCAGCGCATCAAAGACCTGGAAGGTCTTGCTATGACTTATAATGGTGTTGAAAAGGCATACGCTATACAGGCAGGCCGTGAGTTAAGGGTTATCGTAGAAGCTGATAAAGTGAGCGATGGTGAAAGCGACCGTTTGTCATTTGAGATTGCGGATAAAATACAGAAAGAAATGCAATACCCCGGTCAGATAAAAGTGACCGTGATACGTGAGCTACGCGCAGTAAATATTGCACGATAATATAGATCAATTAATTACTCCGGCGGCAATAGAATCCTTTCTATTGCCGCTTTTTCTTTAATAGTGGCATAGGATTTTACTATGAATATTAAAATGATTACTACTGTTTTCATTGGTAATTTTACATAGCAAAATATAATGATTTATGTCTCAAAAGAAGGTGGTTATATTAGGCGCAGGCTTTGCAGGTTTACAATTAGCCAGAAGGATCAGGAATAGCGAATACGAAATAACAATAATTGATCAATACAATTTTCATCAGTTCCAGCCGCTTTTTTACCAGGTAGCTTCCGCAAGACTCGAGCCAAGCGCTATATCCTTTCCATTGCGTAAGGTCTTTCAACGTAAAAAGAATATTCACGTACGTGTAACCAAAGTTGAGGAGGTAGATTTAACGCAGCAGCATGTAGTTACTGGAGAAGGCATCTTTCAATTTGATTACCTTATTATAGCCACGGGGTGTACTACTAATTTCTTTGGTAATAAAAACATGGAGAAGTATGCTTACCCGATGAAGTCCACAAATGAAGCAATAACATTAAGGAACAGGATATTGCTCAACTTTGAAGATGCATTAGGCGCTGCATCAAATGATCTGGAAGCGATCATGAACATTGTAATTGTGGGCGGAGGGCCGACAGGTGTAGAGCTGGCAGGCGCTTTAGCAGAGATGAAAGGAAATGTATTGCCGAAGGATTATCCGGATATGGATTTTTCGAAGCTCAATATATACCTGATAGAAAGCATCGCGCATACACTTGCCAATATGAGTGAAGCCTCACAAAGAAAATCGCAGGAGTACCTTGAAAAAATGGGAGTGAAGATTTTATTGAACACTGTGGTGCAGGATTATGATGGAAACACTGTAACCTTTAAAGATGGTAAAACTTTAAAAACACGTAACCTGATATGGACAGCAGGTGTTATGGGTAATGTGCCGGCTGGTATACCTAAACAAATGATCGTAAAAGGTAATCGTATAAAGGTAGATAAGTATAATAGGGTAGATGGAATGCAAAATGTATTTGCTATCGGTGATATATGCTACATGGAAACACCCGAATTTCCCAAAGGTCATCCACAATTAGCAAACGTTGCCATCAACCAGGCAAAAAATCTAGCAGATAATTTAAAACAGCTATTGCATAATAAACCACTCACTGAATTTAAATATAAAAATCCCGGCACAATGGCTACTGTTGGTAAACACAAAGCAGTTGTTGATTTGCCGTTTTTGAGCTTTCAGGGAAGGTTTGCATGGATTACCTGGATGTTCCTGCATCTGATGTTGATATTAAGTGTGAAAAACAAACTGATAATTTTCATTGAGTGGGCAATAAGCTATTTCACAAATGATACAACTTTGCGACTGATATTATTACCTACGCCAAAGGAAATTGAGTTAGCTGAAACTCATAATCAACTAGAAGAAACCCCCTCATAGCTAACTGAATTTATGCCTGTCCCGGTTCAATATACCTAACCAGCATACGTTTGGCAATTGGTAATAAAGTTTCATCCAGTGGAACGCTTAATGATGATTCTACGCTATATACTGCAGGATTAGGTAATGTGCGTATGGCACGCACAATGTCCTTTTTTATTTGTTCGTAAGTATTGGTAATGCTTTTTATCCAGCTATCTACATATTGCAAATGTATTCCCTTATATCGTGCCGACTGATGCTCAAACAAGGTAATATTGTAAGCATACACACGTATTTCAGAGTATTGTCCATAGCGGAGCATCATGTACCCTTCATTTTTATATAGTGGTAAAATGCCTACAGGCTCTATCCTTAATTGTTTTTCTATCAGCTCGTAAATTTCAGCGCCGTTGTCTATGGTTCCCTTCATCTCATTTACTGCATACTGCGTAATTCTTTCCAGCTCCTGCATTAGCTCGCTATCTGCAAGCATCTTTTCATAAATTAATTCCAGCTCTTTTGCATTTAGCTGATCAAGACGTTTGGGAAATTTATCCTGTATCAATTTTTTATTGTCCCGGAAGGATACAAGATTATTGTAGTGAAAAATAATATCGGAAAGAAGAGGATATAATTTATTTTCAGTGAAATACTTATTTACCTCTTGCAGATAGGCTAATAGTTTATATTTCTGAAGCTCAAAATCTATGTAGCCTTCCATAAACCATGTTTCGCTCAATTTCATAAGGCCGATCTTTATCTAAAAATAATAAAACAAAAAAAATGCCACAAGCGTTTTTTAACGTCTTAACAATCTGTTTTATACGTTTTGTAAATGGTAATTGGTATGTCTTTTAAATGGCTATTTTATCGGTATTATATACTTATGAAGAAAGTTAAAGGTTTTTCCCGAATACCATTAATGAATGCTGGCTTGCAGTGTGAATATCACGCCATACCCTATTGATTTCATGGTTTTCATCAGCAGCGGTTAAGCCACAATAGGGATACAGGTCATCTACACATTCTCTTGCTGTTTGTGCCAGATAATGCGTGGTGTTACTCACTTGTTGCAATTGATAAGCATCGGTTTTTTGGGCAACACATTCTTCCCATGAAATAGCTACTGCTTTGTGCATTTCATCCCGAGCTAATTGTAATTTTTCAAAAGCTATAGATAATGTATCGTGCACTATCGGTATCTCAATGAGGGGACAGCCTTTACTATTTCTTTTTTCCTTGAATAAAGCCTCGCATAGATCTAAAAAATGTATCGCCATACCCGAAATATTAGCTGCTAATGTTGCTTCAGCCAGTTGCAGAAAAGGGTACCGGTACAGCGGGTCATTAATTTGTATTTCTTCTTCCGCTATTTTAAAGCATCTCTCTTTTGGTACAAATAAATCTTTTACCTCAAATGCATGGCTGGCGGTGGCTTTCATGCCCATGCTATTCCATGTATGTATTATAGTTACTTCATCTTTTAGAAAAGCAAATGAACGTATTACCGATTGCCCTGTTTCATCTTTTACAGGCTTGCCATTTTGAGTGACAACGCAATTGGCAGTAAATACAGTGGCCAATGGAGCGCCACTTGCATGTAGCCATTTTCCTGTTATCTTATATCCATCATCTACTATTTCGGCAATTCCTGTGGCTGCGCCACTACCAGCCAGGCACATATGCTCACCTGCAAAAATTTCACCTGCAAAAGATGGCGATAAAAAACCTCCAAACCATCCCGCGCCGGCACAAAGTGTTACCACCCAACCGGTACTACCATCCATCCAGCTAATAGCTTCTTCCAGTTTTACCACATCGGGTAAAGATATTTCTAACCCGCCATATTGCTCTGGCACTAATAGCTTAAACCATTGTTGTTGATATATGAGTTCAAGTTGCTCGTTTGAAAGTCTTTTGTTTTTTTCCGCTTGTAATGCATTTTTTCTGATCTTTTCTATCCAGTCTGTTTGTAGCAATGTAGATGGATGTAGTGATTTGCTCATAGCTGCAAATTAGAATGGTTTGGGGAATTTTGCTTAAATCTATACATAATATGAAACACTACTTTTGTATGTCTAAATGGATCCATTTAGTAGTTTTGTAAAAAGACAAACCTATTAATGAAAATAAGTATAGCAATTCTAAGCCTGCTATTTTTAGGCTCTATCGCAAATGCGCAGGTGAAACATAATGACGAACATGATAATGGCAAACCATTTATAATTGGCAAAAC
>DATNFP010000123.1:0-21568 GCA_035606335.1 Flavipsychrobacter sp.
ATCCAGCAAAGTAAAATATCATATTGCTGTAGTCAAACAGTATTATGTAGGTGTAAGCGTACACATCTGGCATAGCTATAAAGCAAAACACAGCAATACCAGCTATAATAGGATGTAGCTTTTCTTTCAGCAAGGCATAAACCCACACTATAAAGCTTACAAATAAAACACTTAGCCATAGTTGCCCGAACTGATAAACAAACAGCTTATAAATAATTTGCAGATCGGCTACATAGGGTGTCTTTAAATGATTATTTGTCGATTCCAGGTCTACAGAAAAAATAGAGTTCAATAACGTATGTTCTCTTACGGTGAATTCAGCAAGCGCTTCTGGTCCAGACAACATGTCTCTTGCATATGGTGGAAAATAAAAACAGCGCCATACACTGGCCACAATAATTATTAATAAAATGATCAGAAAAGGATATTCATACAAATGTGGCCATTCAAACTTTTCCGGCTTTTTTAAAGATTTAAAGTTGATAATTGTTTTTATATTAAGAATAATTGTTGCCGCAAGGATCGCAAATAATACAGATGTTGTCGTTATCCGGATATAAAAAAACTGTAGCAGTAATGGCAAAAATGAAAATAGCACCACACCAACTATCATAGATAATGATACCATGAATGTTGGTTTCATTTTAATATTAAACAACTGCAATAAACCCCATCCGCATAGAAAATGTGTAACTAGAAGAAATAATAAACCAATAGTATTCATAAGTTAGCCATGTTTAAATAGATTAATTATCCCATCACGCTCTTGCGGTGTATTGATTGGTACTAAGGCAAATTTGTTATTTCTTATTAAAACAGTATAGTTGGCTTTTTTAGCATTCGAGTCTGTGTATTGAACTGATTGATAGCCCGTGAAATAATAAAATATAATAGGCTCCGGTACCCGGATGTTGGATTTATTTGCCTTCATATATTTATCGGAGGGTAGTAATAATAATGGATTTTTTATTTTGTTATCTGCAAAGTATTTAGTAACCCCTGTTGCAAAGGAATAGCCTCCGTCCCAACGGATCCTTTCCCTGTAACTAATATCCATACTATCGGTCTGGCTGCTAAAATCATCGAAAGTGTTGAGAACTTTATTGTGGAACCAATCTCCATAAAAACCAGTGCTGGCCAGCATTAGCATTATCATGCATGCTGCTACAAATAAAATAACGTTTTTCATCGGGCAATAAGATTTTTATAATCGGAGAATTATTACGATCTTAAGGAGAGCAAAATATAAAACAATTACAAACACATCAAAAATTTGTTGCAATTTTTCCTCTTTTTATCCTTATCCAATTCATTCTTTATTCTTGTTTATATTCATTATTTAATTCATCAATATAAGACAGCAAATCTTTTCTTCCAAGAAACTTTACCGTGCTTGTTACGAAGCTACGCGGAATAAACTCCCAGTCCTCTTTCATCGTTTCTATGAACTGCCTTACATTTTTGGCTGTTTCACGCTGGGTGCTTTTATCTGCCTTGGTAAATACCATGTTGAATGGCACATGCCACTCACCAAGCTTTCCTAAAAATTCGAGATCTATTTTTTGTGGTGATAAGCGGCTATCTATCAGCACAAACACCGTCATGAGGTTAGATCTGTTTTGCAGATAATTTGATATCATTTTTTCCCAGCTATTCCTTTGCGATTGTGATACTTTGGCAAAGCCATACCCAGGCAAATCCACCAGATACCAAGATTCATTAATAAGAAAATGATTTATTAATTGTGTCTTTCCGGGTGTGCCTGATACCTTGGCCAGTTTTGTCTGGTTGGTGATCATATTGATCAACGATGATTTACCTACATTCGACCGGCCTATGAATGCATATTCCGGCTTATCCGGAGCAGGGCAATCTTCTACTTTTACATTACTTATCAAATATTTTGCTGAACGTATTTCCATTGATTGCGGTAGCGTACTTTTGCATTGAATGCAGCCAGAAACAAAAAATCAACCGGTAGTTAAAGTAGTACCGGATGCGTCGTCAAATTTAAGTAAGAAAGATCAAGTTGCCGATATGTTTAATAACATAGCCGGCAAATACGATTTTCTGAATCACTTTTTATCATTAGGTATTGATAAAGGTTGGCGCAAAAAGGCAATCGCTGAAGTATCGAAAATAAATCCTGAAAAAATATTGGATGTCGCTACAGGCACAGCTGACCTGGCTATTGCGGCATCTAAATTACATCCTAAGCAAATTATCGGTGTTGATATCGCAGATCAGATGCTTGAAATAGGACGTAAAAAAATAAAAGAGCTGCAACTTTCTGCTATTATCACTCTTCAGAATGGAGACAGCGAATCTTTGCCATTCACAGCAAATTATTTTGATGCTATAATGTGTGCTTATGGTGTTCGCAATTTTGAGCATCTGGAAGCGGGGTTAAAGGAAATGTATAGAGTAATAAAACCGGGAGGCAAAGCTGTAATCCTGGAATTTTCGCATCCTAAGAAATTCCCTGTCAAACAACTATATCGCTTTTATTTTCGTTTCATTTTACCCACATTAGGTAAGCTAGTTTCAAAACATAGCACCGCATATACATATCTTCCTGAATCTGTGATGAGCTTTCCTGAAGGAAAGGTTTTTTGTGAAATGCTTACCAGGTGTGGCTTTAATGAGCCAAAAGCCCGGCCACTAACATTTGGTATAACTACATTATACACCGCAATAAAAAAATAAATCCCGTCTTTAATAAAGACGGGATCTCTGTTTCATGCTGGCAGGTAAATATCTTAATTATTTTCCGGATCAGGCGTATAACGCAGGTATGGCTTTACCACTCTTACACCTTTGGGAAATCTCTTTTCAGCTTCTTCAGTAGGTATTGTGTTGGCTACAACCACATCTTCGCCATGTTTCCAATCTGCAGGAGTAGAAACGCTATGCTTTGCAGTCAATTGTAGTGAATCAATTACTCTAAGCACTTCCTGGAAGTTGCGACCTGTAGAAGCAGGATATGTTATGGTCAGCTTCACTTTCTTATCCGGACCTATCACAAACAATGAGCGTACGGTCGAAGTTTCTGAAGCATTAGGATGAATCATATCATACATTGTTGATACTTGTCTGTTATCATCCGCGATAACAGGAAACTCAACTTTCGTATTTTGAGTTTCATTAATATCATTTATCCAGCCTTTATGCTTATCCAATGGATCCACGCTTACGGCTAATACCTTAACATTTCTTTTTTCAAATTCGTCTTTCAGTTGTGCAGTTCTGCCTAGTTCTGTTGTGCAAACCGGTGTGTAGTCCGCAGGATGAGAAAATAAAACACCCCATCCATTTCCTAAATATTCATGAAAATCAATATCACCAACTGTGGTGCTGGCTTTAAAGTTGGGAGCCATGTCCCCGAGTCTGAGTGCCATGTGTTTTCAATTTTATATGGTTAAGAGATAATTAGTCAAAATTAGTCTTAGAAGTTATATTATTTGCTAAAGTTTTGTAAAGATTTTATTTTTTTAATACAGGACTGCTCAGTTGCTAAAAACAGAACATACTGTATCTTCGTGTTTTGCGTTAATACGGAGCAACAAAGCATCATGCGTCTCAAGAAATTCGTCTTATCCATTATCTGCCTGTTCTATGTATTACCAGCAATGGCGCAACGCGATAACCTGAATATGGTGGACCATGATGATAAATTATACTACTTCGGTATCACATTCGGCCTCAATTTCTCCGAATATCGCGTACACTATACCTCAGCATTTGTCCATACAGACACATTTAAAACCATCCAGCCACGCTGGAGCCCCGGTTTTAACCTCGGGTTAATGGCAAATCTAAGGCTGAACAAATTTATTGACCTGCGTTTTGTGCCTTCTCTTGCCTTTGCTGAAAAAAGGCTGGTTTTCGATATGACCTACCCTACAGACAGCACCTCCGACAGAACGATCGAGGCAATATTGATGCATTTGCCATTGCAATTAAAGTTCAAGAGCGATCGCATCCGCAACTTCCGTTTTTATGCTATAACAGGGGGCAAATTTGATTACGATCTAGCTGCCAACGCCCGCTCACATCGCACCGATGAGTTCCTGAAGGTAAGCCCTATAGATGCAGGATTTGAGTTAGGAGTGGGATTTGAGTTTTTCAATCCCAATTTTATTTTCTCTCCTGAAATAAAGCTGAGTCAGGGTCTAATAAATCAGATATATCATGATCCGAGTGTTCCGCTTGATAATGCTATTCAAACCCTGCACACAAGAATGATAGTGATTTCCATACACTTAGAAGGGTAATTCATTAATAAACGGTAAAGTATGTGGCCGATTTCTTATCTATGAAAGCCATAATAAGGCGTTGATGAACCAAATATAAGAGTAAGAACTATTACAATAATGACAATTAAGATCAGGACAAGGTAATTTCTCACTGTTTCATTCATTTTCATAAGGCACTCTTCTTGGCTTGCAAATTGTTTTATTTAATTTTTCTTTTTAAAGCTGCAAAATAGAAAGTTTTGAGTTGTGTTAAACGGTGTTGTATGATCTTCTGTTATGCAATGTATTTTACTAAAGCTACCAGATAATTCAGCCTCAAGATGTATTTCATTATATTGCTTTATATCCAGTCCACTGCACTTTTTCGGGCCATTTTCAGAAAAAGTTCCTATTATTAAATAATCCCTTACAGTCAGTTTTGCAGTCGCCACATAGCTATCTATTTCTTCCTGCGTTGTTAGAAAATGGAATGCAGCCCTGTCGTGCCACACATCATACATATTAGCTGGTTTAAAAGCAGTTATATCTGATACGATCCATTTCACTTTATTGCTTTTATCACCCAACCTGTCTTTGGCTCTTTGCAAAGCAGCTTTTGAAATATCCAATACAGTAACATTTTCATATCCTTCTGCCAACAAGAAGTCAACAAGTCTGCCATCACCGCCGCCAATATCTATTATGCTTGCAGCCTTAGGAATATTCAGATCATGAATAAAATTGAGTGAGGTTTCCGGCATCTCTTGTGTCCAGCTTACTTCATTGGGTTTCTTTGTATTATATACCGTTTCCCAATGGGTTTTTCTTTCTTCAGACATACTGCAAAAATAATGAAACAATGCCCTTGCATAAAAAAAAGCCTGTCTGTAATTCAGACAGGCTTTTGAAATTATGAGGGAAATCTATTAATAATCCATTCCCATACCACCACCTGGCATTCCGCCATGAGCAGGAGCAGCAGATTTTGGTTCTGGTTTGTCAGCAACTACACATTCTGTAGTTAATAACATGCTTGCGATAGAAGCAGCATTTTCCAAAGCTATGCGACCCACTTTTGTTGGATCAATAACACCGGCAGCAAACATATTTTCATAAGTTTCTGTGCGTGCATTAAAACCAAAGTCAGCCTTACCTTCGCGGATCTTTTGAACTATGATAGATCCTTCCAGACCAGCATTGGCAACGATCTGGCGCAATGGTTCTTCAAGAGCACGGCGAATTATGGCAATACCTGTTTTTTCATCAGCATTGTCAGCTTTTACCTTTTCCAACACTTCGATAGCACGGATATAAGCAACACCACCGCCTGGTACTATACCTTCTTCTACTGCGGCACGTGTAGCATGCAATGCATCATCTACGCGATCTTTCTTTTCTTTCATTTCCACTTCGGTAGAAGCACCGATGTATAATACAGCAACCCCACCGCTCAGTTTTGCAAGACGTTCCTGCAATTTTTCACGGTCATAATCGCTTGTAGTTGATTCTATTTGAGATTTGATCTGGTTAACACGACCAGTGATATTTTCTTTATCACCTTTACCACCTACGATGGTAGTGTTATCTTTATCTATAGTGATGCTTTCAGCCTGTCCGAGATAAGCCATTGAAGCATTTTCCAGCTTATATCCCTGATCTTCGCTGATCACGGTACCACCAGTTAATACGGCAATATCCTGTAGCATTTCCTTACGACGGTCACCAAAGCCCGGAGCTTTTACAGCAGCTATCTTCAGAGAACCACGTAATTTATTTACTACCAGGGTAGCCAGTGCTTCACCATCTACATCTTCAGCAATGATAACTAATGGGCGGCCACTTTGAACAACACTTTCCAGTATAGGAAGGATGTCTTTCAGTGTGCTTATTTTCTTATCATAGATCAGGATGTAAGGATTCTGCATATCAGCCAGCATCTTTTCAGTGTTGGTTACAAAATATGCGCTCAGGTAACCACGATCGAATTGCATACCTTCCACTACTTCTACGGTAGTTTCAGTGCCTTTTGCTTCTTCTACAGTGATAACACCTTCATTACCAACTTTTGCCATTGCATCAGCGATCAATTTACCAATAGCATTATCATTATTAGCTGAAATAGAAGCTACTTGTTCTATTTTCTTATTGTCGTTTCCAACTTTTTCAGATTGTTTTTTCAGGCTTTCAACAACAGCAGTAACGGCTTTGTCTATACCACGCTTCAGATCCATTGGATTAGCACCTGCAGCTACATTCTTCAAACCTTCATTGATGATCGATTGTGCCAATACTGTAGCAGTTGTAGTTCCATCACCTGCTACATCAGCAGTTTTAGAAGCTACTTCCTTTACCATTTGAGCGCCAAGATTTTCAATAGCGTCTTCCAGTTCTATTTCTTTAGCAACTGTAACACCATCTTTAGTGACACCCGGGGCACCAAATTTCTTTTCAATAACAACGTTACGTCCTTTAGGACCAAGAGTTACTTTTACTGCGTCAGCTAAAATGTCGACACCGCGCTTCATTTTATTGCGGGCATCAGTATTAAAGAAGAGTTGTTTTGCCATATTCTCGTTTTTTAAAATTTAAAGTGTAAAATTAATGTGCGAAACTGCCTTGTGTCTTATACAATAGCCAGGATATCGCTTTCGCGCATAATGAGATAATCAGCGCCTTCCAGAGATATTTCAGTGCCGGCATATTTGCCATAAAGCACAGTATCACCTGTTTTCACGCTCATTGGTTCATCTTTTTTGCCAGGTCCGGCGGCTATTACAGTGCCACGTTGCGGTTTTTCTTTGGCAGTGTCCGGGATAATGATACCACCTGCAGTTTTTTCTTCAGCAGCAGCGGGTTTAACGATTACCCGGTCATGCAGTGGGGTAATGTTTACATTGTTAGCCATAGTTGTTCCTATTTTTTAAGTTTTTAAATTAAAAAGATGATTTTAGTCAGATTGTAATAGTCTTCCCATCATCTTTTGTGCCAGCAGCTAAGTTCGGTCAATTTTGCAGAAGTTCCTTTTTCTATTTGAATAGATTATATGTGTTTGCCGTCAATTTTTCACTCGAAAATTTTTAATCTTTCATTTTGTCAGCAAATGGTCAACACTTATTTTTACTAAAATTAATTTATGGCCATTCAATTAGGACAAAAAGCACCAGATTTCGCACTGTATGACGATAATAAGAATCCGGTAAAGCTTAGCGACCAGAAAGGTAAGAACGTTTTACTCCTATTTTTCCCATTTGCTTTTACAAGCACTTGTACCAAAGAGCTTTGCTCCATTAGAGATAATTATAATATATACGAGAAGTTGAATGCACAGGTATACGGTATTTCGGTAGATTCTGTTCATACATTAAAAAAATTCAGACAGGAACAAAATTTGAATTTCCCATTGCTAAGCGATTTTAATAAGGACGTATCCAAAGAATATGATTCTTTATATGATACGTTTGGCCTGGGCATGAAGGGAGTATCAAAGCGGGCTGCATTTGTAATAGATAAAGAGGGAGTTGTAAAATATGCCGAAGTACTGGAAAATGCCTCAGATCTGCCAAATTTTGACGCCATACAACAAACATTAAACAACTTGAATTAATAGTCAACAAAATTTAAAAAACATCCACATGAAGAAAATTTTCCTCTCCGGCCTTATTTTATTTTTTGCGGTAAGCGGATATGCACAACTCCCTAATGCAAGCTTTGAAACATGGAGGCACTATGTATCAAATGGCGATTCGTTAGTAGCGCCTGATAGCTGGTTCAGTGCAGATTCTTTAGTATCTGCTAACAAAGCGCTGGCTTTCGGACCTACATATCAGCAAATGTTTCAATCTACAGACAAACATTCAGGAACTTATGCTGTAGAGTTGGTATCAAAAACACAGGGGATTGTAGGTGTAATACCCGGCATACTTGCCAATGCACAACTGGGTCTTAATTTCACGGCCTTATTAAGTGGCGATACCGCTGGAGCATTTACCTATTCGGGAGGAACTCCCATTAGCACACGTTATCTAAGTGTAAGAGCGTATGTAAAATATTTACCAAAAGGCTCCGACCAGGCACTAATACTGGTTCAGGCAATGCATGGCAGCGATACTATAGGTCAAGGTGCGCTTTCTATAGCATCTACCATTAGCACATATACACAACAAATTGTGAACATAGATTACGTCAATTCCGAAACTCCTGATAAAATACTTATTGCATTTCTAAGCAGTAGAAATACTCACACAGCACAGGATGGCACAACTCTATATGTGGATGATGTAAGCCTGAGCACCGTTTTAGGCGTTCCACAGGTAGCAACTGAAAACAATACTGTTACCTGCTACCCGAATCCGGGAACTGGGGCTTTCCACATAAGCAGCACAACAACAGAAAAACTGCATATGCTGATATATACCGCAAGTGGACAACAAATAGCAACAAAAGATTTTTCAGGGAATGATGTATTAGATCTTTCTAACTATCCATCAGGATTATATTTCTACAACATTACTAATACACAGGGAGCTGCCATACAGCATGGCAAGCTTTCTTTGGTAAAATAAACTTCTTAATAAAGTGGAAAATAAAAGGTGGTGATTCGTTACCACCTTTTTTATGCAGATTTCTTAGCAACCTGTTCTTTATACAATATCTTAATTAGCCCATCAGCTAACCCGATCTTGGGCACATATATTTCATCGGCATCAGCCCAGCGCATTATGGCGATATAGATCTGCAGAGCAGGTACTATCACATCTGCACGGTCGTCACGAAACTGGTATAGGTGCTTCCGTTCCGGAATAGTGGAATAGCTTAATTCTTTATAGTAATCTTTTAAAAGATCGAGAGGCAATGGCTTCCCTTCTTTTCTTTTGGAGATGGAAAATATTTTATTGATATTACCTCCGGTTCCTATTGCCTCAACGGGTTGATGGTCGCGAACATGCGATTTTACGTAAGATTTCATTATCTCCCATTGCTCTTCTGAAACCTTATCATTTAATAGCCTGAGAGTTCCAATATTAAATGATTCCTTAAAAGTTACCTGGTTTTGGGCATACAATGTTATCTCCGTACTGCCACCACCTACATCTATATAGAGATAAGATTTATTATAGCTCAGGTTATCTGCAATATGGGTTTCGTAAATAATATTTGCTTCTTCCTGCCCGCTGATGATCTCTACATCCAAGTCTGTAATTTGCTTTATATCACGTAGTATCTGCTGCGAGTTAGCGGCCTCACGCATTGCAGAAGTAGCGCATGCCCTGAAAGCTTCAACCTTATAGATGCTCATCAGGTGTTTGTAAGCCTTGAGTGTTTCGATAAGCTGGCCTTTTTTCTCATCAGAGATATGACCTTTATCAAACACATCCATACCCAGCCTCAGTGGAATGCGCAATAAATTCAGCTTTGTATAATCCACTGTGCCATCCTTATACACAGAAACGTCAGAGATCAGCAATCGCGCTGCATTAGAACCAATATCAATCGCCGCAAGTATCAAGGAATATAACGTTTGTCTTTTAAGTATTTATAAATAGCAATCTGCGAACGCACAATGGGTTCACCCGGTACGGGGTCCACATAAATATTGCGTTGCTCATTATCTAATATACGTCCTTTCACATTTTCTGCAAGCTGTATATTCAATATATCTATCAGTTCCTGTTGTATATCTGCATCGTATATGGGGCAAGAAGTCTCTACACGGTGGTCCAAATTTCGTACCATCCAGTCGGCAGAAGAAATATATACGGTAGGTTTACCGCCATTATGAAACACAAATACCCTTGCATGCTCCAAGTATTCATCGATAATGCTGATGGCTTTCATATGCTCTTTAAAAACCTTTTGATTAGTAAACGCACAGCAGATACCACGTATCACCATTTTTATATCCACCCCCGCTGCTGCGGCATCATATAGCTTCGTAATGAGTGCTTTATCTACCAGACTGTTCAGCTTAATAATAATAGCGGCAGGCTTATTTTTCTTTGCAGCTCTCATTTCTTTGCTGATAAGGTTTAAAAAGAATTTCCTTATGCTGACAGGAGCTACCGACAAAGTCTTGCAATCATTAAGTATATCAAAATTATGCGCTGGACTTTCCAGGAAAGAAAATATCCTGTTCACATCTGCAATGATGTTTCTGTTTGTTGTCAACAGGCAATGATCGCCATAATATTGTGCGGTATTTTCATTAAAATTTCCTGTAGAGATAAAAGCATATTGTTTTGTTCGTGCGGCTTCTCGTTTTTTGATCACGCATAGCTTCGCATGAACTTTCATATCAGGCAAACCTAATACCACTTTTACTCCTTCTTCCTCCAACCGCTCCTTCCAAAATAAATTTGCCTCTTCATCAAATCGAGCACGCAGCTCCAGTAGCACCGTTACCTTTTTCCCATTGCGCACGGCATTGATGAGGGCGTTGATTATTTTGGAATCCTTTGCAAGCCTGTAGCAGGTGATCTTGATACTCTGAACAAATGGATCGATCGCTGCCTCACGAAGCAGATCTATAATTGTATCGAATGAATGATATGGAAAATGCAACATCACGTCTCGCTCATCCAGCACATTCATGATCAGGCAGGGCTGCTTTAGCAATGGATGCACAAATGGCCGCGAACGTGGTTGCAGATCATTGAATACACTCGAAGGAAAGCTCATGAAATCCTTGAAGTTGTGTATCCTCCCTCCAGGTATCATATTGTCTTTCTTTGTCAGCCCCAATCGCTTAGTAAGATATTTCAGCAAGCCTGCATCTATCCGGCGGTCGTATACAAATCGTGTTGCTCTTCCACGCTTGCGGTTTTTCAAGCCTCTTTCCAGCTCGTCAATCAGGTTGGTATTTACATCATTATCTATTTCCAGCTCAGCATCGCGCGTTACTTTTATTATATAGCCCGAAAAACTATCAAATCCAAAAGGCGCGAAGAGATTGGACAGGTTGGTGCGAATGATATCTTCAAGCAGGATAATATCTTTATTTCCATTCTCTGAAGGCAGTATCACAAACCGAGGCAAAACTTTCGAGGGTATTTCGATAAGGGTATAACGTTGCAGATCGGGATTTTTCTTATTGCCCAACACGCAAGCGAGATAGATAGATTTATCACGAAGCAATGGCATTTGCTGTATACTTTCTATCATCAGCGGTACTATCTCAGTTCGTATCTTTTCCTCAAAATATTTAGTGATAAAGCTTTGCTGCTTCTCAGTGAGCTGATGCTCATTCTTCATGAAGATGCTCTTTTTCTCCAACTCTTTAATGATATCCGAATAAGTATGGTCGAATTCATTTTGCTGGTTCAGAACGGTGAGCTGTATCTTCCTTAATATTTTATCGGGGTTGGTTTCCAGGTGCATTTTAGCTGCCTTCCCAAACTTTACCATTTTATTCAAAGCTGCCACCCGCACACGAAAAAATTCATCCATATTATTGGAAAAGATACCCAGGAAGCGCAGCCTGTCGTAAATATGATTGGAAGGATCCTTTGCTTCCTGCAACACACGCGCATTAAACGCCAACCAGCTCAGATCTCTTACTATTGTTTCTTTAGTTGATTTTACACTTGCCATTGCTGCAAAAATAAACCCTCATTGATATGTATAGGGGTAAATGAAATGTTTTGTGCATTATTTTACAATTCCTTAATACGCTCTATCAGCGAAGAGGTAGAATAACCTTGTACAAAAGGAATGATTTCAACTGATCCACCATAACTCTCAACAAAGTCTGCACCCACTATTTTGTCTTTTGTGTAGTCACCACCTTTTACCAATACATCTGGCCTTACCGCTTCTATCAATTCTTTGGGTGTATCCTCATTAAACAGGCATACAGCATCTATATATAATAACGATGCAAGCTGAAACGCTCTGTCATTCTCATGATTTAACGGACGCTCGGGTCCCTTTAATTTGCGAACCGAACTATCTGTATTTACTCCTACTATTAAAATATTACCGTGGTCAGCTGCCCTGGCGAGATAATCGAGATGACCATGGTGAAGGATATCAAAGCAACCATTGGTGAATACAATTTTTTTTTGAACTACTCTCCACGCGTTGCATTCACGTATCAATGCAGGCCTGTCATATATTTTGCTTTGTATCCACTGGAGCTTGTGCATATCTGTTCCTGTTTAGAATAGGAAGCAATACTAAGGAAATTATACCCAATATACAGATAATACCTGTCTGCACTGCCCACGCTACCCATCCGAATGCCTGTGCTGATACATCACTAATTGAATAGAAAACTAATATTTCAGCTACCAGCAATGTATAAGCTCCTATACCACCGGGTGTTGTTATCATACCAACACTACCAAATATGAGCACTACAAGCGCAGCTAATATGGATAAATGATGAGTGGCTGGAAGACTTAAAAATCCAAGATATATCTGAAATGTATACATGAGCCAGATAAGAAATGTATAACCTATAAACTCCCATCTTTTTTTCATGTGGATGATAGAACGTACACCGTCGCTCATTCCTTTTATAAATTGTCCGACTTTGGTTTCTTTATTTCTCCTGTAAAAGAAATTGAGCAATAGTATCAATAATACAAACACTACCAATCCTGCAAATATTAGTGGTGCCTTGCTCTGCATTTTACCAAATACTACCTGCGACAAATGTTCTGCATAGCTTCCTATTACATTTGCCTGCAGCAAAAAAGCAGCTATTGTAATAATGACCAGGCACAAAATATCAAATGCCCGTTCAGCTACTATTGTACCTATCATGTTGTGCGCCGGTGTTCTTTCATAGCGTGCCAGCACTGTACATTTTGCTACTTCTCCTGCCCTGGGCAGTACAAGATTGGCCAGGTATCCTATTAACACTGCAAAAGTGGTATTAACAACGGACGGATGCACCTTTAGTGTCTCAAGCAGTAATCTCCATCTTAAAGCCCTGAAAAAATGGGAAAGAAACCCAACTACAAATATTGGTAGTATATACCAGAGGTTCACACTCTGTATTGCGCTTATAAGCTCAGTTTTCTGTTTATCAGTAAGCTGGTGCATCATATGGAAAATGATCCATATGCCCAGCCCAAGGAAAATAACGTACTGTAGTATTGTGATCAGAGTTTTCCTCATATAGCTCGTAAAGATACAGTTTACAAACTATTGTCTTCTTTGGGGAATATTATTGTTGGCTTAAATTGTTTTGCCTCTTCAAAATCCATATGGGCATACGATATTACTATTATAGTATCTCCCACAGTTACTCTCCGCGATGCCGGGCCATTCATGCAGATCATCCCCGATCCCCGGGTACCTTTTATCACATAGGTCTCAAGTCTTGCACCATTATCTATATCCACTATCTGCACCTTCTCATTTTCAATGAGGTTAGCCGCTTCCATAAGATTTTCATCTATGGTGATGCTGCCAATATAGTGCAGGTTTGCTTCAGTAACTTTTACCCTGTGGATCTTAGATTTTAATACTTCTATCAGCATAGCGCCCGCAAAGGTACAAAACCTAAATAATGTGCAACACTCATTTAGTTGTAAGTATCAATATTATCAATTTGTTGTGAAACAATTATTTAACTCTCTAAAGCTTATTAAAAAAGAAAGGGGATCAGCGAGCTGATCCCCTTTCTTTATCTTTTTAAGAGTAATATTATTCGCCTATTACTTCAAATTCTATTTCAACCACATTTTCCTTACCAAAATCTATCTGGGCTTTGTGTAAACCGGCTTCTTTCACATCATCAACTATGCTGATGCGGCGACGGTCTATATCATATCCTTTTTGTTCACGGATAGCGCGGGCCAACTGTATGGCAGTAACGGAACCGAAGATCTTACCGCTAACGCCGATCTTAGCACCAACCTTTACAGGCGATGATTTCAGCACAGCAGTTACATTAGCTATTTCAGCTACCAGCTTATCTTCTTTTTTCTGCTTTTGTTTACGGCGTTCTTCCAATACTTTCATATTAGAGCCACTTGCTTCAATAGCATACTTCTGAGGTATCAGGTAGTTACGGGCATATCCCGACTTTACATCTACCAGTTCGTGGGCAGCGCCCAGGTTATCTACGTCTTTTATAAGAATTACTTGCATGGCTTTTTTACTTTAAAAGGTCAGTTACATAAGGTAATATAGCCATCTGGCGGGCCTTCTTAATAGCTTGCGCCACTTTACGCTGGTACTTTAATGAGTTACCGGAAATACGGCGCGGCAGCATTTTACCTTGTTCGTTCAAAAACTTTTTCAGGAACTCTCCGTCTTTGTAATCAATATACTTGATCCCCATTTTCTTAAAACGGCAGTATTTCTTCTGGCGTTTTTCTACACGGGTGGAGGTTAAAAATTTTATATCGTTTTGCTTAGGCATTGTTTCTTGTTTTTTGAGGTTTTACGAAGCAGCAGCTACTTCAGCGTTTTTGTTACGTTTCTTAGCGTTGTATTCCACTGCATACTTGTCCAGGCGGGTGATCATGTGGCGCATCACATTTTCGTCACGGTTCATCTGGATCTCCAGTTTTCCGTTTACGTCAGTAGCGGCTTTGTACTCAATTACCCAGTAAAGGCCGGTTGTCTTTTTGCTGATGGGGAAAGCCAGTGAGCGAAGGCCCCATGCGTTCTGGTGGACGATCTCTCCACCATTTTCCGAAATGAAATCTGCGAACTTTTTCTGAGCATTCTTATAGTCATCTTCTGCCAATACAGGTGTGAAGATCACCATCAGCTCATAGTTCTGAAGGCTGTTGTCTGTTGCCATAAAAAATTAAAATAGTTAAAAAATATCCCACTCATCCGGCAGCAACGCTTGGATATCCCGCCCAAAGAACGGAATAGCCGGACATAATTTGGGATTGCAAAGGTAAGAGAAAAAAGTAAATATTGAAAATACATACATTACACTTTTAAATATTTTATTCTTGCATTTCTCATTGGGTAAAAAAATCCTGTTTGGGAAATCTAGGTATGCTTTGTGATGCCGAAATGCTTTTCCAGCAATAGTTATGCAGAAAATTTATCACGCGAATCATTGCTCATATATTCCCCATACATTTCCCATCTGTTACCCAAGAGCGAAGAAACGATAAGTTGTTTATACCGGGCAAAAATACCAATATGAATACTTCTGATTTTTGTGCTGATTAAAATCATCCTGATTACTACATCAAAGAGCTTTAGCCAAAGTCCAGCTTATGGCAAAGTTACACGCACATTAAGTGCGTTTGCAAATAAAGTTAACGACAATGAACCCCCAAAGGACATTTAGATCTGTAATCGCAGCGGTGAAGTACAACGAGTGATTTCACCCTAAAAAATTTATGACCACACATCTATTTTTATGCTATTACACAAACTCCCTAACAAACATAATGCCTATGAGAAGTTAAACCCATAATTCTTCAAAACCGAAACACATTGAAAATATCCTTTGATCCTATTCGTTTTGCAACGCTACAAAATGAAATTTTACTGGCTTTACTCCTTAATTTATCCAATTTAATTAAGTAAAAATATAAAGATGAAAAAGAAGTCACTGATGGCTTTCATAAGCATATTATGCTTTGCCTTTAATTTTTCAGCAAAAGCAACAACAATTTCAACCAATACTACCTGGTCGACACCAGGGAGTGTACCCACCATTACAGGTAATTTGGAAATTGCCAACGGTGCTACTTTAACTATTACAGGTGGTTTCACCTGCGATGTCCCGGCCAATATTATAATAGACGCAGGAGGGCAACTTGTTGTTACCGGCACCTTAACTGTTCTCTATTTACAATGGGAAGGTATTTCAGCCAATCCGTTTATGATTAAAGTTAGCGCAGGAAATTCAACAACACAAGGAGGAAGGTTACTGGTAGAGAACTATGCAACTGTTGATGGCGACTATCATGCTGCTACTACTAATCCTTTTATTACTTATCCAAATACTTGGGGTGGAATATATGTAGCAGGATTAGGCAATAGCACATACCAGTCCACTAAAAGTGGCATGGCCACCTTTACTAATCATGCCACAGTACAACATGCACAAGCTGGTGTTACAAATTTTGATTATTCCACTGATCCGACTGGAAAAACAACAAGTGGAGGAATAATCCATGCCGACAATTCAAGTTTTATAGATAATTGGACAGATGTAGTTATGCTTAACTATACCTTTACGACCGTAACTGGCACTGTGCTTGATGATCAGAGTTACTTTAAATTGTGTAACTTTTATGCTCAGGGTTCCATTCCACTTTTTTCACCCAATGACTATTCTATAGAGCCCTATGAAGGTTATCAATATGAAGGCTATGTAGCATATTTGAAAAATATTGATGGAGTTAAATTTCTAGGTTGTTCTTTTGAAAACACGGCTGACGAGCCAATATGTGGCATTGGCGCCTACAATGCAGGCTTCAACTTGACTCATAATTGCACGACACCTTCCACCCCAGTAACCCCATGGGGCACAACATGTAGTGGTGGTGTCGAAACTCGTGGTTCAATGTCAGGCTTCAACGATTATAATTGGGGCTCTGTATATGTTGTCAATTCACTTAATTTTCATAAAGTTGCTATTTGTTATACAGATTTTTCAAATACTGGTAGTGGTAGTGACATCCCGGTTTATTCAGTATACCTCAGTGGTTGTTTAAATCCAGTAATAACAAATAATACAGTATCTGTCCCTGGCTCATCTATACAAACCAGTGGTTTTTCTCTCCATGGTTGTAACGGATATACATTTCAGCAAAATACATTTACGGGCTATGGAAATGGAGGAAGTACAGATGCCATAGGCGCAGTTATCCAATCCTCTGGCCCTAATTATAACCTTGCCAATAACAATACATTTCAAAACCTGAATTATGCACAGCAGGCTGAAGATATAAATAGGCTATCCAAAAGCCCGGGAGGAGCAACAGGCCTTGAAATGCTATGCAATAGCATGTCAAGCAATACATTAGTAAATAATACTGACATTTCTGTAGTATACAGTCTACCATCATTATTAACTAATGATGGCGTACATCCGTCCCAGGGACATCAATCAAGCAGCGGATTTACAGACGCAGAAAATACATTTTCTTCTGCTGCGTTATATAATTTTTATAATACATGTCAATCTGTAAAGTACTACGCTTCTTCATCCAGCTTACCAGACTACCCTGTTAATAAATCCGGTGCTACAACCCAAATAGCTGCCGGAGCATCATGTGTAATTCCTACCGGAATATCTGTTATACCTATCCTTTCACATAGTACTTACGTTGCACACATAGGGCCTGCGCTTACTGCAGTTGCAGCATATGTAACAGGAGGGTCCGGACATACAGTAAGTGATCCCAATCCTTTTTTGACACCATACTGTCGTTTAGTTGATTCTGTATCTAATGGTTTTTTGTATGGGGACACTACCAGCAAATTAGATAGCATAGCAATGGTACTTCAAAGTCTTCCATATAATTACGATTACCAGGTGCAACTCGCCGGTCTGTATGTACAGCAAAATAACTTTGCCCTGGCGCTAACTACACTATCAAACATTATAACTACCGATACCCTGGATACGACAACCAATAAGCAATTGACAAACCTTATATATGCTTATGGTATAATGGGTAAACTTTATAGTGATACCTCAAGCGGCGACTCAGCCAAATGGCACCATTTAACAACCGGCAAGATTGATACCCTCACGGGTATAGATACAACAGATGCAAGTTATGCCCAGGTTGTTACACACTATCTGTTCTCGCGCTACACTAACAATTTTTATGAACCGGTTTGGCAGGAAATTGGTGGCAATAACAACGATGTATTAGGCCAGCTAAACAGGATGGCCCAGGTTATGCAAGAAACTGAAAAGAACGGCATACAGGTATATCCTAACCCGCTTAACAATACCTTGAATATTAATTTGTTCGAAGGGCGGCAATGTCAATACCGGCTTATGGATGCAAGTGGGCGAACCATACTGACGAATTCAATGCAGACCGGCCTTAATATCATAGATACGCATGCTTTACAACCCGGTTTTTATTTGTTAGAAGTATCGGGCAATGGAATGACTACGTATAGACAGAAATTATTAAAAAAATAGACTAAAAACGCCGCCCTTTGGGCGGCATTTTTTACTATCTTTAGGGTAATACCGTATAGTCCTATGGCTAAGAGATTTTGTACCCTTATACCTTTACTCCTTTTATGCTGGTTGCCGTCCAAAGCCCAAACTGGATTTGATACCCTACATAATTTCTCAAATAATCCTTCTTTCATATATAGCTTCATTGGGTCTACACTTGCAGATAGTAATCAATTTATTACCGCCGGCGTTACAGCAAACTCCTCAGGTCAGTATATACACACCTATTTAAGTGCTTTTGACTATGAAGCGAAATTATTGTGGCAATCCGATCTATTATTTCCAGGAGACGAAAATAGTGTAAGTGGCAATTATATAATTGCCAGGCAGAACAATGGAACCTATGTGGTAGGGGGAGAGCAGCTTGATTTTAGGATAAACCCTAAAATAACAGTGCATCAGCCATTTTTATATTTCTTCAATAAACATGGCGACAGCCTCGGATTTGCTAAATATACGGATAGCTTCATATCAAGGGATGTTACAAGTTTGACTACTGATAGTGAACAAAACGTTATTGTGACGGGAGTTGTAACAGGAAACTCTCTTTCATTTGACACCTATTATGGGGATTATTCTTACGACTCCATCGCTACATGGGTGGCTAAATTTAATAAAAATGGTGTGCTATTATGGGAAAAAAAATTCTTTTGGTCTACACAAAACGAAACCGTTGATAAGATAGTCGTATCAACCGATGCACAACATTATATTATTGGTGGTTATTTATATGATAGTGCTTCGGGTTGCAATCAATCTTTTTTGCTTAAAACCGATACAGCAGGCAACGAAGTTTGGCGTAAATATATTCCAAGGAAATTTCTTAATCCGGTAGGTGATTTTGCCATACCATTCGATGACATTGATATAATAGCTGCAAAAGGAGACGGCTATTATTTTTCGGGTACTTATATTGAATTTAATGCTGCACCTCATTATATCCCATGCTCGAGATTTTATTATGGCAAAATGGATGAAGATGGGGATACCTTATGGACAAAAAGCTATGGCAACGATTCAGGGATTGCCTCTACGAGTATAGGAATAAATATAGCTTATAGCAGTGACGGCAATCTCTTAATGACTGGTAATAATAACTATACCGATGCTTACATGCCTGTATTATTTAAAGCCGATACTTTGGGTAATGTACTATGGTTTAGGGAACAGTTAAGAGGCGGCAGCAAGGTTCCAGTGCTTGAGATGGCACAACAATCTCTAAGCACACTTTCGGTAGCTCCTGATGGCCGTATTCTTACTTGTGGTACTCTTTTTAATCCTTATCATCCTCTTACTTATTTCGATACCGTTGGCCTTATTTCACGAATGGTGCTCACAGATACAAGCGGTCAACGCTTTTCGGGAGATACAGTAATGTATAATGTTGGGCAATACCTGGATGGCGAAAATGTGACTGCGGTTTCAACACCCTCACCTGATATACAGGTATATCCAAACCCTGTAAGCGATGTTGTATTTATAAAGTACACGAATGTATCCTCGGGAGCTTTTAGTATTTGCGATATGTTAGGTCGCGTTATAGTTCAGGAACAGATACATGAAGATAATGGCACTATTAAATTAGACTTTCCCTATCCGCCTGGCATCTATTTATATAAGTTCAGTGTTCAGGATGTCATAAAAGCCGGTGGAAAAATCATGAAGGAATAATATAAATTGATTATGCTACTCGTTTCATATATATAGTGATTTTACCAAAACCCTTAATAGGATGGAAGAGAATTTAATTCATATTGCGTATGCCGAGGATCATGTAGCTATTAGAAAAAGTGTATCATTATATCTCGAGCAATTAGGTGGTGTAAAGGTGGATATAGAAGCAAACAATGGAGCTGAGTTGATCTATTTTTTGAATAAAGCACATACTCAACCCGATATTATATTGCTTGATATCCAAATGCCGCAAATGAATGGATTTGAAACATTAAGAATGTTAAAACAAAAATGGCCTGATTCA
The DNA here is from genome assembly GCA_035606335.1 of Flavipsychrobacter sp. Classification (GTDB taxonomy): domain Bacteria; phylum Bacteroidota; class Bacteroidia; order Chitinophagales; family Chitinophagaceae; genus DATNFP01. The sequence continues at coordinate 20,348 of DATNFP010000123.1, forward strand.
AAAGCATTAGTATTAACGGCATTCGAAAACGAGCTTTATCTTATTAGAATGATAAAGTTAGGTGCAAATGGGTATTTATTGAAAAGTTGTCATCCAAATGAAATAAAGGAAGCACTCATCGCTATCCATCAAAGTGATTATTACTATAATGATGTGCAATCAAAAAAACTTTTAAATAAAATAACATGCGGAGAAATTGACTTGCCGCATTTCTCAGATAAGGAAAGAGAGTTTCTAAAATATTGCGCAACTGATCTTAAATATGGTGAGATAGCCTTAAAGATGCATACAACAGTAAAAGCGTTAGATGGATATCGTAATAGGCTTAGCGAAAAATTGCAAATAAACGGAAGCAGGATAACTTTTGCCCTCTTCTCGATTCAATATGGATTTGCACAAATAGCAGTTATCCCGGCAGAAGTATAGGTCGCAACCAATCAAATAAACTTATTATCCTTAGCTGCTTTAATCGCATCAGCCTTAGAATGCACGTTCAGCTTATGGTATATATTCTTTATATGAGACTTTACAGTTTCCAGGTCTATAAATAATTCTTGCGCTATTCGTTTTCGGCTTTTGCCTGTTGCTATTTGTTCCAGTATTTCTGTTTCACGTCGGGTAAGCGGGGTAGCTTCATTTCTCTGAAATGATTGTATCACCATACGAGCTATATGAGCACTCATTGGACCGCCTCCTTCCATCACTTCATGAATAGCACTTATTATTTTTTGAGGAGAAGTATTTTTTGTTAAATATCCCGATGCGCCATTGCCTAAAGCCCTGAAGATCAATAAATCTTGTTCGTAAACAGTCAAAATAAGTATATAGGTCTCAGGCAAAACCTTTTTAAGTTTCGGGATAGCATCGATACCAGATATGCCCGGCAATTCCACATCCAGCAGTATCACATCCGGATTATCATGCACTATCTTTTTTGCAGCTTCTTCATACGAGGGGTAGGTGCTTATCACCTTATAGCCGGCAGTATTGCCTATGAGAAATGCATACCCTTCCCTTATTGTTTCATCATCCTCTATAATACAAACATGTATATCAAGATCCCTACTCATGCAAAATCATTTAATTATTAAAGTTCCAATACTTTTAACAATAACGTATCACCCTAATGAAGTTATTTTTCTGCTGAGCTCTTTTTGTGTTTAATGACGGTTTTGTTTTGCGGGAGATGGTAGCCGGAAGGTAAGATTAATGATTGTGCAT
>DATNFP010000124.1:0-2737 GCA_035606335.1 Flavipsychrobacter sp.
CGGATAATCCTGATCGTCTTTCGGAATTGTTTTCGCCATATATGTTGAACTTCAATCTTAGCTCTGAGTTCTTCCAAAATGTTATATTTGGCCGGAATTCATTTGTAAATGGCCCGATTGCTTTTTTATATAAAAATTCTATTTGTTCTTACCCTGATTATACTTGGTTTTGCACCGGTTTATGGCCAAAATAGGATCACTGCAAAATATTTGGATATAGGGGATGGTTTGTCTAACAACGTTGTAACTGCGGTCTTTCGCGACCACAATGGCTTTATGTGGTTTGGCACTTATGACGGACTGAATAAGTACGACGGATATGGATTTAAAGTGTTTCGAAATATAATAGGGGACAGCAATTCCATCAACTCTAATATTATTAATAAAATCGACGAAGACCGTCAACACAATCTTTGGATTGGGGGACATCGCGACGTGAGTATTTTTAATCCTGTCACTGCTAAATTTTCAACCCCCTCCTACATTCTTCAAGGCGGAAAAATTAAACGAAGCCTGGAAGACAATGTAGTGGAGGTAAAAGTTCTTGATAAGCAAAATATATTAATTGGTACTGAAGACAATGGACTTTTTTATTTTCAAAATAATGAATGCGGCAGGCAGGTAGCTATTAATGAAAACGGCCAATCAAAAACGGAATATTATGTTAGTGCCATAGCATATGATTCTTCGACAAACGTTGTTTATATATTCGTTCAAAACAAGGGGCTTTTCGAATATGATCCCAAAACCCATCAACTTCGAAAGCAAAATACCACGATTGAAAACGCTAATTTTTTACTCTTAGACAGGAAAAGAAACCTGTGGGTAGGAGGAAATAATGGGTTATATCTCTACAATAAAAATATAAATAGCTTTTCGAAGAACTATGTCCCGGATAAAACTTCTGTAACATCCATGCTTGAAGATAAGCAAGGTAGGTTATGGATAGTAACGGACGGTTCGGGGATTCTTTTACTTGGGACAGACCAAAAGATAGCCACTCCTTTATCGGCAATATATCCTGATGCTGGTAGTAAAATAAACAGCAACTCCATTTATTCTGTATATGAAGATGGTCAGCAAAGAATATGGATTGGTACGCTGCGCGGTGGTGTTAATATTCTCGAGCTCAGACCCAATCCGATTTCAAAAGTGGTATATGGGGAAGGAAAGAATACGGTATCGCCGATACAAAATTTTATTTCGTCTTTTTGCGAAGAAGATAAAGAACATATTTGGATAGGAACTGATGGTGCCGGTTTGCGATATTGGAACAGGAACGACAATACCTTTGAAAACTATCTGCACAATAGCGCCAACCCTTCATCATTGAGTGATAACTTTATCACTAGTATTGTCAAAGATGCAAATAATAATATTTGGGTTTCAACATGGTTTGGAGGAATAAATCTTTTTAACCAACAATCGAAAACTTTTGAGCACTTTACCTGCTTCAATACCAGTACAAACTCTTATAATAACCATTGCTGGTTTCTGTTTCAAGACAGTAGAAAAAGGTTGTGGGCGGCGACAGTTCGTAATGGCGCTCTTTATCGGTACAACTACATCACAAATAATTTTCAGGAGTTTGATGACAATCTTTCAGATATCCAGTGTATATCTGAAGATTCATCCGGAAATCTTTGGTGTGGAGATTATACGTCACTGATAAAAATTGATACGCTCCATAAAAAACACAAATTTTATAATATAGGTTATGCTACACGATGCATCCATGAAGATAGATACCACAATTTCTGGGTTGGTACACAGGAAGGAGGCCTTTTGCTTTTTAATCGCACTGCTCATACGTTTACGAGATTCACCACAGCGAACGGTCTTCCAAATAACACTATTCTGCGTATCCTGGAAGATGAACAAGGTAATCTTTGGTTAAGCACATTTAATGGTTTGTCGAAATTTGATATCCGAAAAAAAACTTTTCTAAACTTTACCCAGGCAGACGGGTTACAAAGTAATCAATTTAGCTTTAATGCAGCATTGACGCTAAGTACTGGTGAACTACTGTTCGGTGGCATAAAAGGATTTAATGTTTTTTCTCCGGAAAGCATGTCTGTTAAAAATGTAAGTCCTCAATTATTTCTTTCTGCGCTGAAAATAAATAACGTGCCCGTCGAAGATAATCCAGGCTTTGTGACTGATCGGGATTATGAGCAAATCAAAAAAATTATTGTCCCCTATAATAAGGCATCTCTTTCACTTGATTTCCTGGCACTTGACTATAAACAAGCATCAACGCTTAATTATGCTTATATTTTAAAAGGATGGGATAAAAGCTGGATCTATGCAAGCCATACCCGTGTGGCAAACTATTCCCGCTTGCATGAAGGGGATTACATTTTTCAAGTGAAAGTTAGCGGTTCTGATGGCGTTTGGAGCAACCCAGATCAATTGTTGGAGGTAACAATTTTACCTCCATGGTACAGAACCTGGTGGGCTTATTGTCTGTACATTATATCGGGAGTGGCAATTATCAACTTATATCTTCTATATAAAAACAGGCAAACCAAACTTAAGTATGAGGTAAAGCTTGCGCACCTGGAAACGCAGCAGGAGAAAGAACTTAATGAAAAAAAGATAGCTTTCTTTACTAATATATCACACGAGTTTCGTACGCCATTATCATTAATCATTAATCCCATCAATGATTTACTCCATAGTAGTAATCAGAATAAAGAAAACGGCGAATTAAAGGTGGTATATCGCAATGCAAAAC
>DATNFP010000125.1:0-28886 GCA_035606335.1 Flavipsychrobacter sp.
GCTTATGGGAAGCTTATGAGGTGTTACAAAAATTGGTTAGTAAAGGAAAGGAAGTTGCAAAGGATGCCGCGCTGGATGAGCAGGTAAGTAAGTTGTGCCGGGAATGTGACGAGTTTATGAATGATGATTTTAATACAGCAAAGGTCATCGCTAACTTATTCGAACTGGCTCCTATTATAAATAGTATTAAAGGCGGACAAATAGCAGACGATGCACTATCTGCAGATACCTTTAAATTATTACAGCAAACCTTCAAAACATATCTTGAAGATGTGCTGGGTATGAAGGCATTACAGGTAGAGCAAAATAATAAGCTTGATAAAGTGCTTTCCTTGCTAATAGAAATAAGAAAGGATGCGCGTACCAGGAAAGATTTTACAACTTCAGACCAGATACGGAACAAGCTGGCAGAAGCTGGCGTATTGCTAAAAGATGAGAAAGACGGTAGCATTTCGTATACCGTCGAATAAATAAGTCGTTAAATGAGGAGTGCTTTTAGAGTGTTCCACCGTGCGATTTAAGAATCAGAAATTTTATGAAGAAAATATCAAGGTTATTACGTTACCTGGGTGAGTATAAGATACAGATAGCGTTGTATTTTATTACCAATTTGCTTGGAGTCATTTTTGCTATCTTTTCATTTTCCATGTTAGCTCCTGTGCTTCAACTATTATTTGGAGGAAGCGGACAAACACAAATCAAGCATGATGGTAATCCGGTAACTGAAATAAATAATTTCCTAATCACTTATATATTGCATGGAGATAAGTTAAGGGCGCTTACCTATGTAGTAGCCATTGTAATTATTGCTACTATATTGAAAAATCTTTTTCTCTATATCTCTGTTTATATCCTTAATCCTTTACGCAATGCTGTCTTGCGACGCTTGAGAAATGAACTATTTACCAAAACACTTTCTTTACCTATCGGTTTTTTTACGGAAGAGAAGAAAGGCGACCTGATATCGCGGATGACGAACGACATTAACGAGGTAGAGCTATCTATCATGTCGGTGCTCGAGGTCTTTATCCGGGAGCCAATAACCATTATCCTGGTTCTGGGCTATATGCTATCTATCAGTATCCATCTTACGTTATTTCTCTTATTGTTTCTTCCCATTTCTGGTTATATAATAGGACGAGTGGGGAAATCGCTCAAAAAACCATCCGGCGAAGCGCAAGAGCAATTAGGATTGATGCTTGGGGTAATAGATGAGACATTAGTGGGCATGCGTGTGGTGAAAGCATTTAATGCTGAAAAACACCAACACTCGCGCTTTATGCGCATTAATAATGTTCTTTACCGCATCCGTAATAAAATTGCCGCACGCAGAGAATTGGGCTCCCCTCTTTCTGAAACATTGGGAGTCATCGTTGTAAGCGTCATACTTTGGTATGGTGGTAAACTGATATTTTCAGGACATTCATCTTTAACAGGGCCCTGGTTTATCGTATATATAGGATTGTTCTACCAACTAATAAATCCATTAAAAAATTTATCAGCAGCATTTTACAATGTGCAAAAGGGTACTGCAGCGATTGATCGTATAGAACATTTGCTGAATGTAGAAAATAACCTCACGGAAATTCCTAATGCCAAATCGATAAAGACATTCAACAATGTCATAGAATTAAAAAATGTCACGTTTGCTTACGGAGATAAACCAATTTTAAAAGGCATTGACCTGACAATAGAAAAAGGTAAAACAGTTGCATTAGTAGGTGCATCAGGTGCAGGTAAATCTACATTAGTAGATCTCATACCTCGTTTTCACGATGTAACAGACGGTGCAATTTTAATAGATGGCGTAGATATACGTGAATATAAGCTGGATGATCTGCGCAGGCTAATGGGTGTAGTAAGCCAGGATCCCATTTTATTCAATGATACCATTTATAACAATATAACATTAGGCACCGGTGGTGCTGATCAGCAAAGAGTAGAGGAAGCTGCCCGCATTGCACATGCTCATGATTTTATCATACAGAAAAGTGATGGCTACCAGACCACAGTTGGAGACAGGGGCAGTAAATTGAGCGGCGGAGAACGCCAGCGTGTCACTATTGCGAGGGCTGTATTAAAAAATCCCCCCATTCTTATTCTTGATGAAGCAACATCTTCGCTGGATACGCAAAGTGAACGCATAGTACAAGATGCTATTAATAAACTAATGCAAAACCGTACGTGTATAGTCATTGCGCACAGATTATCTACAGTGCAACATGCGGATGAAATAGTAGTGCTTGAAAAAGGCCGGGTGGTGGAGCGTGGAACGCATGCCTGCCTTATCGAAAAAAATGGCATTTATAAACGACTTGTGGAATTGCAACAGGTGAAATAGTTACGGTATATTTGCAATATATAATGGTGATAAATGAATAAAATTCTCGTAACAGGCGGTTGTGGTTATATCGGCGGCCATACAATTGTTGACCTGGTAGAAAATGGTTTTGACGTTATTTCAGTGGACGATCTTTCATTCGGCTCATTGCGTATGCTTCAGGGTATCGAAAAGATAGTAGGCCGTCCTATCAAGAATTACAAGGTGAATCTTTGCGATCTGGGAGATACGGAAGCTATTTTTATTGAAAACCCTGATATCGTGGGCATAATACATTTTGCAGCCTTTAAGTCTGTACCCGAGTCTGTAAAACAACCATTGCTATATTTCAGAAATAACATCAATTCGCTGGTAAATATTTTACAATGCGCGCAGGAATATGAAGTAAACAATCTCGTTTTTTCTTCTTCATGTTCCGTTTATGGCAATGCGAAAGAATTGCCTGTGGTAGAAACGGCTCCTCTCGCAGAACCTGAATCACCTTATGCAAGGACAAAACAAATGGGAGAAGCTATATGTCGGGATTTTACAAGAATAAACAGAGGTTTTAATGCCATATTGCTTCGCTATTTTAATCCTGTAGGCGCTCATCCATCTGCTATCATTGGTGAATTACAGGAGAAGCCTGAAAACCTGGTACCGGTAATTACTCAAACCGCTATCGGCAAGAGAAGAGAAATGGATGTGTTTGGTAGCGATTATCCTACCCGCGATGGCTCATGCGTTCGCGATTATATCCATGTAATGGATATTGCCAATGCTCATACAAAGGCATTGCAGTATACCCTTAATGGAAAAAACAAAGAAAGATGTGAGGTATTTAATTTAGGTACCGGCGAAGGTGTTACAGTATTAGAGCTTATACAATCTTTTGAAAAGGTATCGGGCCAAAAACTTAATTACACGCTTGGCCCACGCAGACCAGGTGATGTAGTGGAAGTATATGCCAATAATAATAAAGCACGTAGTGTCCTTAACTGGGAAACAAAATATGATATTGATCAAATGATGGATACCGCATGGCGCTGGGAACTGGCGATGAAGCGAGAGGAAGAAAAGATACGCCTGAATTAAAAAAATTAAGCCTGCACGTTGTGCAGGCTTTTTTATAACTAACTATTTTTCTTTAAGGGAATATCACTCCGTTATACTGGCTTACATTCGCCATGGGTACACTTGCTCCATACTTGCTATTAATCGCATCGAGTATATGATTAGCAACGATAGCATATCCACGCGGAGTAAGATGCACGCCATCTAATGAGAAAACGCCACCTGTAACAAACTTCGCATTGAATCTTATACCGTCAAATGAGATACCGGATTGCAACGTTCCAAGGAAAGAGTTCATATCCACGAGTGCTAAATTGTGTTTGGTTGCAGCAGTAGCAATGATCTGGTTGAATTGAGTAGTATAAGTTTTTACGTTGTTGATCTCTGTTTCATCAAGCACAAAAGATGCAGGTATAGGCTTAATGCTGCCCCATCCTCCGCATGTGAGTGAATCCTGAGGCACGGTGAGTAATATTAATTCATCATTTTTTATCTGTCTGAAACCAAAAGGAGAGGTCGTGTCTTGAATTACAAAGTTGTTAGCACCTGCAGCAAACTTAACACCACCTGCACCTCCATAAGCTGCGTTCAGCGAATCCGCCTGTCCTTTGCGAAGTGTTAATCCATTAGGAGGAATAGTAGTGAAAAATGGAATGGTTGTTACATCAGGAATGTTGATCAGAGCGCCCTTTGCGCCATGCGCTGTCAATGAATCAATAACAGTTTCATAGTTATTCTGGAACAATGGTGCAGCAGTGATATCGTTTGGCAATGGGAAACCCGGAGGAGCAACAGCACCTGAACCACCACTTGTAGCATAACCTAATACATCATTAGAGCCAAGCCAGCAAGTGAAAAATGTTGCATTTATTTTTAAAGCTTCATCCAATGGCCTTTCTGTTGTAGGACTGCTATAAAAACGATATGCATACGGAGCACCACCAAGTGCATAAGCAACAAATGCATAACCGGGAAGCAAATAATCTGCCACCCTGATACCGGGAACACCAACGTTATTATATGGACCGGATATTGAAATATTAGTAAGACTGCCTGCGGTATCAAACACAGGACCGGGATATGGTATAGGAGATAATGATCGCACACCAGTGCAGGAAGTAGTTAATGCCAAAACCAACTTTGGACTTGGATAACCAGACTCACCAGGCATCAATGGCTGCTTAAAGCTACCACCGCCTACCATTTTGAATTGTTCCGAAAGTCTTTCAGGATAAGAATTTTCCTGACCGGTACGATAAAGGCTGTTATCAGCATATCCGGCTGTAAGCGAATTACCTACTGCCACATACCGTGAGAAATCAGCAGACCCTTTTGTGGGGGTATTTGTTTTTAGATTTGGTTTGCATGCTGCCAGCAAACACAATGCTGAACCTATGATATATATCTTCTTCATTTTTTCTTTTTTGTTTTAAGGATTAGAAAGTGTAGGATACTCCAATTCCCGGTGTAGCTGCTTTTGTCTGATACTGACCATTGAATCCTGCATAGTCATAGCTGGCATTGCGCTTTGCAAATTGTGTGTATTCAAAAGCTGCCATAATAGTAAGCTTCCTGATAGGATTGTAAGATAAACCACAGCTTAATACCAAACGGTTAGCATCCGGAAGATCTGGAGGAACTACTCCATCAGGCACCGGTGTAGGATCGTAAGCAGCACCTGCCATTACAGCAAGCGTGTTTTTGATAAGCTCATAATTTCCTCCTACTCGTATTGCCAATGCATTTTTATATTGGCGTGGCAAATGTGTATCCTGCAATTCGCTTGTATGTGTCGAATAATTGAAGTCGAGGCTATCGAAGCTATGCCATCCTACAAATTCAAGGTCGGCCTGTAGCATCAACCTGTCAATCGGTTTGAAACCTACACCTGCTGATATTACCTGTGGCAAAGGAACCGATGTAGAGAAATTAGTATTAGGGAACATATTTTCAAGTGACATCGGAACCGTAAAGTCAGCATTGCCGCTCTTTACTTTCATTTTCACTTCTGATCTGTATGTAAGTCCTAACTGTACTTTGTCAGACAATTTAACATGCAAACCCACATTAAAACCAAACCCATTTGCATTTCCCTTCAGCTCTCCTTCTCCTATATTGCCTGCCTGGTCCTGAACAGGTATTGCCTGCCTGAAATCAACAGAGCCAAAGCCATAGATAAGTCCAACACCTACAGAGAACATATCATTGATACGATAGCTGCCTGTTGGCTGCACAAACACGCTTTGCAGGTTTATTTTTTGTATCACATACTTTCCTGCCCAATCATCACCCCAGTTAAAGCCACTGCCAAAAGGAGTATACACGCCAATACCTACACCCCATTTGCTTCCTTTTTTAATAGGTCCTCCTGCGTAAACATTAAAAGTTGTGAATGTTTGTGGTTGCGAGTAAATAGAATAGTTACCTGTGGGCAACTCAGTATATTCTGCTCTCGCATCAATAAGTTGCACGCCTCCGTAAACCTGTATGCCATCAAGCATTGACAGTCCGCCGGGGTTATAAAAAATAGTAGAAGCATCCCAGGGGACTGCTGTACCGGTACCGCCCATAGCAAGTTGTCGTAATCCTTGCAGGTTTAGCTGGAAGCCGGCACCGAAAGTAGTTGCTGCAAATAGCAATAAAGGTAGTGTTAGTAATGTGTATCTTTTCATACAAAGTTGTTTAAGTGGTATGTGCCTCTGATTGGGAAATCGCGAATTAAGGTAATGTTATTATTAGTAAAATCCAATTATCACAGAACACATATTGGGGATTAAAATTATTATGCTATTCCGATAGTTGCAATACTGACTTTTACACCCGGCACTGAAAGGATGGCAAGTGCTGCAGATTCGAGCGTGGCACCTGTGGTAAGGACATCGTCGATTAAAAGGATGTGTTTATTTTTTAAGAGATATGATGAGCCAACTTCAAAAGCATCTTTCATGTTCTCCAGTCGTTCCCCCCTCGACTTTTTGGTCTGACTATCTGTATGCCTTTTTCGTAATAACGCCTTGCTAACGACCGGGATATTCAAAATACTGCTAATTCCTTCAGCAATCAATTCACTCTGGTTATAGCCTCTTATTGCTTCTTTTTTATGGTGTAACGGTACAGGGATTATTGCGTCAATTTCGGAAACCCAGTTTACCTGTTGGAGATCATGCGCCAATTGCCTGCCCAGGTAAATTCCTATCTGCTTTTTATTAGCATATTTTAATCCGTGCAATAAGTGCTGTAACAGTCCTTCATTAGTAAAATAGGCGAACGAGGTGGCATACGAGAAAGGGACGCGACCGGCAAAACGCATAGCTGTTTCATTTTCGGCTATGGTATGATATTCTGTTCGGGCAAGCTGTAAATAGCAACCAACACACAATATATCTTCCGAGGCAGATAATGGAGTATTGCAACCTTCGCACAAACGAGGATAGAAAAGATGAACAAGGCCGTGAGCAATTTCTTTCAGAAGCATTGGCTCTGGAGGTGATTTGCTATTTTTAAAATAAAACAATATAGCTGTAGTTTACTTATTTTTACAATAATTCTTATAGTTATGACATTGATAGCGATCTTACTTCCATGGCTTTCCTTTTTGTTAAGAGGCAGGATACTGAAGGGAATTTTGTGCCTGATACTGCAAATTACATTGCTGGGCTGGATACCTGCTGCTGTATGGGCTGTGCTGGATCTGCAAAATGCAAGGGCAGACAGGAGAACAAGACGCGTAGTAAGAGCTATGAGACATGCATAAAAAAAAGCGGAGCTATGAAAATAGCCCCACTACATTCGGAACGCGCTTAACAATCATTCTAATCCAATCTTAGCAACTTAAATATTTGTTTTCAAGGCAGCAGAATCTATAGTGTCCTTCAATTAGCACAACTTAGATAAACCAATTTATAAAAGGTTTAATCGTATTTTATATTTAAATGGCCGTAGCCTGAGATTCAGTATTACCACGCATTTGCCAATGGCCGCACATTTTTCCCTTAAATTCTGCTCTTTGTTCGGGAGTCATGTTATGCCATTTGTTCCACATATGCGCTCTCCAATGATGATGACCAAAATGGCGTCTGCCACGGAAACCACTAAATAATAGTTTTGAAAGCACCAGTATTCCCATAGCCTGCCAGAACGTAATAGCTCCTACATGTATTATTGCAGGCAATATGCCGTTCCATAATAACATTACTGCACCGCTGAAGGCAAACAAACCGGCAGTGGCTATTAATATGATGAGTGGTATGCGCCTTCTCCAATTTCTTTTCATAGCTTTTAATATTTGTTGTTTTAAAATTCTATATCAAAGCTATAACGGATATAAGCCCCGGTAAATACCTTTTCGGTAACGGGGATAAATTTGGCGGTAAATGGAAGAGAATGAACGAAATTTGGCAATATGCCAATTTGGTAATTAAATGGGCGTGGAGTTATAGCAATATATATGTAGATCTTAACCTCTTTATTGTTTTGCTATAGATTGTTTATATAACATATTGCCTGATTGGTCTCTGATGGTTAGCCAATAAGTGCCAGGCACAAAGCCTAAAATTGATATTTCTTCAGTTTTATTTATTGCATTCATTGTTTCAGTAAGCACTCTTTGCCCGCTTACATTCACAATGCTTATTTGTAGGTTTTTAGCAGCTACAGCATTTTTCTGAGAGATGAATAGCTTGTTTGATGAAGGATTAGGGTAAACAACAAAATCTTTTTGATTAATTACACTTTCTACACCGGTAGGAGAATAGGTTTCATAATAAAAATTCTCCATATACTGCGGAGTTGTATTGAAAGATGTATCCAGATAGTTATAAGAGGTGGCATCCACAGGTTCGTTATATGTGTCGTAATTAAATACTATTTCCTCTGCATTACTACTTATCCAATTGTGAGCAGCAGTATCCCAATCTCCCACATAGGCAGTATCAGGTAACCCAGCAGCATTAAAATGTTTTAAATAACGTACTATTAATCCGGAAGAATACTCTGTCCATGACGATTGATAGCTAATACCATTTATATAAGAAAATGAATCAATGAACATTGCAGGGATATCCAGTGTATTTGTCACTACTGAAATTAATTGATGATTACTATTATATGTGTTAACATATTCTATATTCATTACCCATGACAAAGAACGATTATAATTATCTACCTGTATCAAATCACCCGAATGGTTGTAAGTATAAGCATTTTTATACATCAGCGACCAACCAGTACCGTTTTTTATATAGGTACTGTCCTGCATTAATATCCTGGAAGCACTATAACTGAAGTATCTTTTGCCAAGACTATCCCAATTGTTGCCATCCCACGAAAAAGAGTAAGACACAATTACGTTATCATCTGAGTTGAACGTGTTGATATATTTAATATCAGGAGTGTTAGTTGTATCCGTATAAATGTCTGTAAATGCAGTAAGATTATTATTAGCATCATGGGAAGAGAATGTACTTTCAGATAATGATAATGGTAAATCGCCAGCTGTCCAATCAGTTAGAGTGTCTCCCAGCACCTGTGGCGTATTAATATGACCATTGAATTCGAACATTGGATTACCATCGTAGGGGTTGGCATAAAAATCATATCTCAACTCGTTGTAATTAAATTCAGAACCTCTATTCCCACTATAAGATAAACGTAGTGTATCGGAAAGTTCACTACCATTATAAAGACTAGAAGCTATAACCCTCTCTTTTGTCGATGCTGATCTTGAAGCAATGTTTGCAGGCCACTGCATAAATTGCATAATTGCAAGGCGGTGTTGCTGAGCCTGCTCGGTGCTTTTTAAAAATCCGGTTTTTAATGTTTGGCCAAAAGCACAACCCGCTATTAACATAAATAGCGAAAAGGAAAGGGTACTTTTCATGAGGTTAACGGATGAGTTAAAAAATTGATAATCTATAATAAAGTTACATAAAAATAATACCAAGGGCAGCTAGGGGTAGCTGCCCTTGGTATTTAAAATAATATTTTTATTGCTTTATGATAGACTGCTTATGTAGCATATTACCTGATTGGTCTTGTATCATTAGCCAATAAGTCCCCGGGGTGAAATTAGCAATCGATATCTCTTCTGTCTTGCTTATAGCCGGCAAACTTTCAGTTAGTATTCTTTGACCGGTTGCATTTACAATGCTAATTAATAGATTTTTAGCTGTAGTTGAATTTAACTGAGAGATAAATAATTTATCATTAGTGGGATTAGGATAAACAGTAAAATTATTCTGGTTGGAGTTTGTTATGTTTTTAACTGAAGTTTCATTATAAGTTTGATAGTAATAAGTTGTAATGCCAAAAGGCGTTGTATCGAAAAAGGTACCAAGAGCCTTATATGCTGTTACATTAATAGGTTGATTATAAGAATCAAATGTTATTACAAGCTTTTGGGTATTTATCCATTTTTTAGTAGCAGCGTCCAAATTACTGGAGTAAGCAGTATCAACAAGGCCAGCAGAATTGATATGCCTTGTATTATAAAAGGCTCCAGTTAAAAATCCAGGGGCATTAATGTATTCTTTCCAGGATACAGGATAATTTATACCAGTGATATAGGAAAATGTATCAGCCGTAACTGGTGACGAAATACCAGGGATATTTATAACAGTAGTAAGCAATTGGTGATTAGTATTGTAAGTATTTACATATTGGGCAGTCAACATCCACGATGATAATGTATAATTATAATTATCGACCTCAATCACATCTCCTGAAGCATTGCATGTATAAGTATTTTTATTTGCAGGAAGCCATCCTGTTCCATCTTTAGCATAAGTGCTATCCTGTAACAATACTTTTGATGCGTTATAGCTAAAATATCTTTCTCCGAGACCATCCCAACTATGGCCATTCCACGAAAACCTATAGGAAGCTGTTATATTATCATCTGAATTAAATGTATTGGAATATTTTGCATCAGAATTGTTAATTGTATCGTGGTAAAGATCTATATAGCCCAAAAGATTATTGTCTGCATCGTACGAAGAATAGGTTTCTTCAGATAAAGATGGGCTCGCAGAAGTATCCTGAACCCAATGTATCGCAGTTTCGCTTTGTATTTGCATTTTATTAGTACTTCCGGGAAATTCAAGTATGGGGTTTCCATTATAGATATTCAAAAAAAAATTATAACCCAAAAGGGTATAATCAAACTGAGAACCATTGTAATCAACATAAGAGAGATAAACTGTATCCGTAAGTACACCGTTGCTATCGTACTGGCTGGAAGCTATTACCCGTTCTTTAATGGAGGTAGATTTTTGCGCTGTATTTTGTTGGTGATATAATAAATTTGATAGTTCATGCCAGTGTTTCTGTAATTGCTTTGGATACTTGAAAGGCCCGCTTAACGATGTTTGGCTAAATGATGATTGTGTGGCGAATAAGAGTATAGATACAATCAGGGTATTCTTCATAAGGCTTATTTAGGTGGCTGAATATTTATGTGAATGTAGTATAAAAATTAAAAAGGGTCTTAAATCCAGACCCTTTTTAATTTTTTCTTTTTACGCATTATTGCTTTACAATAGACTGCTTATGCAGTATATTCCCTGACTGATCTTGTATCATTAGCCAATAAGTACCGGGTGTAAAATTACTAACGGATATTTCTTCCGTTTTACTTATCACCGGAAGACTTTCTGTTAGCATTCTTTGCCCGGTTGCATTTACAATGCTTATTAATAGATTTTTAGCTGTAGTTGAATTTAACTGAGAGATAAATAATTTATCATTAGTGGGATTAGGATAAACAGTAAAATTATTCTGGTTGGAACTTTTTACATCTTTCACAGCAGTAGTGCCATAAGTTTCATAATAGTAGCTTGTAATATCGGTGGGAGCAGTATCAAAAGACGTATCGAGGTAGTCATATGTAGTGTTTGTAGTAGGTTGATTATAAGAATCAAATTTTAATACAAACTTTTCAGAATTTATCCAAGTCCAATCTTTGGCAGTAGTATCCCATAACCTAAAATAAGCTGTATCGACAAGGCCGGTAGAATTAATATGCTTGGTAATATAAAAGGCTAATGCAAGTCCGGGAAAATTAAAGTATTCTTTCCACGATGCCGGATAATTTATACCGCTGGTATAGGTAAAGGTATCCAGAATAATCGGAGCTGGGTAAGAAGGATCAATTGTAGCAACAGTAAGTGGTTGGTGATTAGCATTATAGGTATTTATATTTTGACCGGTTAATGCCCAGGATGAACTATAGTGATATTCATCTGCTTCCGTCATATCTCCTGAAGCATTGTATGAATAATTGATTTTATCCAGTGGCATCCATGCCATCCCATCAGTAGTATAAATGCTATCCTGTATTATCTCTTTTGATGCATTATAACTAAAGTACCTTTTATCAAGACTATCCCAGCTACTCCCATTCCATTGGAAAATATAGGAAGCTGCTATATTACCATCTGAATTAAAAGTATTGACAAATTTTGCGTCGGTATTATTAACCGTATCGGTGTATTTATCTGTATAGCCTGTAAGATCATTGTAAGTATCGTAAGAAGAAAACGCACTTTCATACAAGGAAAGGGTAAAAGAAGCATCCTGCGACCAATATATTGCGGTGTCGCTCAGTATTTGCAGTTTATTACTATGGTTGCCAGGGTATTCAAACATTGGGCTTCCATCGTAAGGGTTGGAAAAGAGATCATAATCTAATTGATTATAATCAAATTCTGAACCACGGTTACCACTATAGGAGAGGTGAACTGTGTCAGTGAGCGCCCCCGTATTATCATAAATGCTATAGCCTATTAGTCTTTCTTTAGCTGAAGTAGATTTTTGTGCTGTAGTTTGTTGTTGAGATAATAAGTTTAATATTTCCTGCTGGTGTTTCTGTAATTGCTTTGGATACTTAAGATGCTTATTTAATAATGTCTGACTAAATGATGATTGTGCAGTGAATAAGAGTAGGGGTAGAATCAGGATTTTCTTCATAAGGCTATTTTTTAGGTTTGATTTAAGGCGATGAAAGTATATCAAAACCCAATTCTGATTTGTTATACTTTTTGTAAAAACGCTTTCTGTTTAAAAAAAGTATAGTCAATTAAAATAATATCCTATATATATCCTCTACTTTATTTACCGATTTAATCTCGATGTTGTAATTTTTTTTGTCCAGCCCTTTGGCATTTGCCTTTGGAATAAAAACGGCATCCATACCTAACTTTTCAGCTTCTGCAATGCGCTGGTCTATGCGGTTTACTGCACGTATCTCGCCCGATAACCCTACTTCTCCAACCAGGCATATATTTGATGGTAGTGCCTTATCCTCGTATGAAGATAACAATGCACAAACAACTGCAAGCTCTATAGACGGGTCTTCAATTTTTAATCCGCCTGCAATATTTACAAAAACATCTTTAGCGCCAAAATGGAAACCTCCTCTTTTTTCTAATACTGCCAATAGCAATTGTAATCTTCTCAAATCCAAACCACTCACAGTGCGCTGTGGTGTACCGTATACAGCTTGCGTCACCAATGCCTGTACCTCTATCATTAGTGGCCGTAAGCCTTCCATTGTTGCCGCAATGGCAATGCCACTTAGAGGCTCATCGTGCTGTGACAATAATATTTCAGAAGGATTAGTTACGGGGCGCATTCCTTTTGTAACCATTTCATAGATGCCTAATTCAGAAGTGGAACCGAAACGGTTTTTTAGTGTTCGCAATATGCGATAGGCATAATGCTGATCACCTTCAAATTGCAATACAGTATCCACCATGTGCTCCAATACTTTAGGCCCGGCTATGGCACCATCTTTTGTGATATGACCGATAATGCATACCGGGATATTAGACGCCTTGGCAAACCGCTGTAGCTCAGCAGCACACTCACGCACCTGCGACACACTGCCTGCAGCAGATTCCACATAGGGAGACTCGAGTGTTTGAATGGAGTCAATTATTAATAACTGCGGCTTTACTTTTTTTATTTCCTGGAAAAGAGTGTGCGTATCTGTTGCTGTGAGTAAGTATAAATTATCGTTTTTACCACCTATACGTTCAGCACGCATTTTTATCTGCTGAGAACTTTCTTCACCTGATACGTATAATGTGGTAATATCTTTCCACTCTAATGCACATTGAAGAAATAATGTTGATTTACCAATGCCAGGTTCGCCCGCTATTAAAATTACAGAGCCCGGCACAATCCCACCACCAAGCACCCGGTTTAGTTCCGGGTCCGGCATTTTCATGCGTACTTCATCCTGCGGGGTTACTTCTTCTATTTTATGAGCCTTTCGCCTTTCTTTATAATCATCACCATCCCATGATACTATTTCCCCCTTTGTTTTGTCGTCACGCTGAACTACTTCTTCAACAAAAGAGTTCCAACTTCCGCACGAAGGACATTTACCAGTCCATTTAGTGCTTTCATACCCGCATTGCTGACAAAAAAAAGCCGTTTTTGTCTTTGCCATAACTGTCCAAGATACCTAAAAAAGAGAAGAGCCACTGGAGGAATCCGGCGGCTCTTACTTACTAACCCATTAAATTCACAACTTGATACAAATGTAGCAAACGGGTTGGTATCAAAAAAATGGAAAAGCAGCATACGGTCATTAATTTTTCTAATGTTGATCAAATGCTTATTAACCCACAATTATACCTATTGGAAGCCAATAGATTACATAGAATATTTACTATTTAAGTCATAGCGTTCTTACTTTTAAATGACAATTCATCGTTTATATTTATATTTTATTAATTCATTTTTGTGGATAAATAATCAGGGAAAAGCTATACACATTAAGGAAAGACTTAATTAACGACAGGTTTAGACTACTAAACGTATTTTGCGTGCCGATAATAAAATATATGAACACAGAAACGGCAATAATAGAAAGGCTAAAAAGACATTTTTTACCTAAAGAATTTAAAATAACCACATGGGAAGCACTGCAACCCTATTTTGAAGACCTAAAAACACGAAACATAGAAAACAAAGAAGATTTGCATAAATGGCTGGATGATGTAAGCGAGATGGACGCCGTAATAAGTGAGGATGCCAGCTGGCGCCAAATAAATATGACATGTGATACTACTAACAAGGAATTTGAAGCAGCATTTACCTATTTCTGCATGGAAATAGAGCCTAAAATGAAACCTTACTTCTTTGAACTGAATAAGAAGCTACTTGCCTCTCCCTATACAGGACAATTAGATACAAATGTTTTCTTTCCATATCTGCGTAGCGTGGGTAATGCCGTGAGCCTGTATAGAGAAGAAAATGTACCAATACAAGCTGAAACAAGTGTACTGGCACAACAATATGGTGTAATATCGGGAGGAATGACTGTAGAAATAGAAGCCAAAGAATATACACTACAACAAGCGGCAAAATTTTTACAAAGCCCCAATAGGGAATTGCGTGAAGAAGTTTTTACAAAAGTAGGAGCAAGAAGGCTGAAGGATAAAGACCAACTTAACGACCTGTTTAATAAACTTCTGGATCGTCGGCAACAAATAGCGAGGAACGCCGGTTTTGATAATTATCGTGATTATAAATTCAAAGAATTGGGGAGGTTTGATTACACTCCTGAAGATTGTTTTAAATTTCACGATGCAGTAAGAGAGCATATTATGCCACTGCAGGCAATGCTGATAAAACACCGCCAGCAAAGATTAGGACTCGACCAGATGCGTCCCTGGGATACAGATGCGGAGCCTGTAGGTGTGCAACCACTACATCCATTTGAAACAGGTAAAGAGCTGACCAGGAAAGCCATAGAAGTATTTACTGATCTTCGTTCTTACTTCGGACAGTGCCTGAATACAATGGTAGATATGCATCGCCTGGACCTGGAAAGCCGTAAAGGCAAAGCACCAGGGGGGTATAACTGTCCGCTTGCCGAAACAGGAGTGCCTTTTATATTTATGAATGCAGCCGGTACAGTAGGTGATGTGATCACTATGATGCATGAAGGTGGACATGCTATACATTCATTCCTTACCCATTCATTAGAGCTTAATGCTTTTAAGGAATATCCTATGGAGATTGCCGAACTGGCAAGCATGAGCATGGAACTATTCTCTATGGAACACTGGGATATATTTTTCAAAGACAATGACGAGCTACATCGTGCGCAACTGGAAGAAATGGAACGCGTTATCAGTGTATTACCATGGATAGCTACTATTGACAAATTCCAGCATTGGCTATATACTCATCCCGGGCATACTATAGAAGAAAGGGAAAAGGAATGGATGAACATTATCAATGAATTTTCAACAGGACTAACAGACTGGAGTGGCTTTGAAGAATACAGGAAAAATCTGTGGCAAAAACAATTGCATCTGTTTGAAGTGCCCTTCTATTATATAGAATATGGCATTGCCCAACTGGGAGCTATAGCCATGTGGCGCCAGTATCGCCAGAATAAAGAACAGGCACTGGATAACTATATGAAAGCACTTAGCTTAGGGTATACTAAAACGCTTAAAGAACTATATGCCACAGCAGGAATTAAATTTGATTTCTCGCCAGCTTATGTGAAAGAGCTCGGATTGTTTGTAAAAGATGCGCTGGGCAATATGGGCGTTGAGTAATTTGGCAATTCGACAATTTGGCAATTTGATAATTATAATGCTTTAAGAATTTACGATAATCAGGCATGTTCATGCCTGATTATTTTTTAAAACAAGTAGGATGCTTTTTCGAGGCTTTCGGGCTTGCCAACATCTATAAAAATATTGCCTGTATGGTCATAGCCTTTTAATATTTGTGTTTTAGCAAAATGCAAATAGACGTCCACTATAGAGAATTTTCCTGTGAAGGGCATTTCCAAAATGGCCGATGATAATACTTGTATACCGCTGAAGGCAAAAGGTTGTAACCAGGATGCTTCGTTTACTATACGCTGCTCACCGGTATTGTTGTTAGTCCATCCACATAGCATCATATGTTGATCGAACAAAAACTGCCGTGATGAATTTCTCTGCATTACGGCCAAAGTGGCTATTGCATCACTTACATCATGAGCGTCGATCATTTTTTGAAGATCTAAATTCGTCAATACATCCACATTCATAACGACAAAAGATGCTTCGCCTTCAAAATACCATGCGGCCTTTTTAAGACCACCGCCCGTCTCCAGCACAATATCGCGCTCATCTGAGATGGTAACGTTGCTTCCGAAATTATCATTGTCGAATAACATATCTTCTATCTGATCAGCAAAATGATGCACATTTATGATCACATCATAAATACCGAAACGTTGAAGATATTTTATGTTAAGTTCTAAAAGTGTTTTACCATTCACTTCAGCTAAAGCCTTAGGATGGTGATCTGTAAAAGGTTTCAATCGTGTGCCTAACCCCGCAGCAAAAAGCATTGCTTTCATAATACTAAATTAAGTAATTCGGCAACATGGGAATACGAAAAACAGATAAATAGATTTTTGATCATTTAATAATGTTACTACTATCCTTGACCTGGAAATTAGCGATAACCGGATTGTGATCAGATAACTTAATATTTGGGCTTTTATAACCGAGAATATGCAAATAAGCCGGATTGTATAGAATATGATCTATCCGAAGAGTAGGAAATATCTGGTTGTAAGTCCTGCCAAAACCTTTCCCTTTTTCGAGAAATGCATCTTTCAAATTCCCCCTGATCTTTGTATAGGTGTATGAGCACGGCAGATCATTAAAATCCCCGCATATAAGAACAGGATAGGGACTTCTTGCCATTATTTTAGCAACAGTATCAGCTTCATTTGCCCGTTCAGCATAGCTATAATTAAATCTCCAGATATAAAAACGTGAATATTTCAGGTCAGTGCGACCTAAATGTTTTTTGGCTTTTATTTCTGAAAAATACTGCCTGTCATAATCAGACAGATTGTAGGAATAGAGATGCACAAAAAACATGCGCATCCTTTTAGCTGTGGGCAACTCAATATCGCATTGTATAAGATAAATGCTGATGCCTATTTTGTAAGCCTTATACTCTACAATAGGAAACTTTGAATAAATGGCCACCCCTAAATAATACTGAGCGCCCAACGTATTATCGGTATTGAATCTGTAATCTTTAAAATCATTGCCCTCATAAATTTCTGTACTATACGGCCTTACAGAGTCATTGCTATATTTAAAAAACTCAGGCATGCAAAGAACATCCGGCGATTCCTTTTTTATCACATCTACAATGCGCTGCCCGATATTATTGCCGGGTTTATCATAAATGCCCATCCCATGCACATTCCAGCTCATTACTTTTACAGTATTCGTTCCGGCAGACATATTGTTGCTGCCAAAAAAATTGAATGCAAATACTGTGATAATTAATCTATAGCAAGCTACTAATGTGATAACAGGAAATATAGTGCGCCATTTACGACGGGAAAATATCCAAAAGAATACAAAGAAAAGATTTACTATGATCGCAAAAGGAGTAGTAAGACTAAAAAGCTCCAGCGAATGCACCTTTACAGGGCTTGTTACCGATGCTGCATAACACAGCCCAAGCCAAATTGCAGCAAAGATGTTTAGTATAAGCATTGTATATCCAAACAACCTGCTTAAAGCCCGCAGCGTATTATTCACAACTAACTATTTTCTTTACTGGCACGTAATAAGATATCTTTTTCTTCGGCGGTGAGAGAATTGTAACCATGCAGGTTTATCTTATCCAGTATATCATCAATGCGTTTTTGGGATATGCCTTGTTTGGGCTCATACATTTTTTTAAGCACCTGGGAACGTTTTTTATCATGTTTCAACCAGATATTGTGATCGTTTGGCGTCACAATGCTTTCCACACGATCAAACAGATCATATATCCATTCACCTGGACGACGACCGCTTTGTAATGCCTTAATATAGACGAATCCCGTAAACCCACCGCCAATCAATAAAAATAACCTCGGCATGTTCATACCCGTGTACAGAATCATAAGCACCCCAAAAATGCTTATGACCAATATGATCGGGAGGCTTAGGGAAGGGCCAAGGAAGTAACGATAATCGGGAGCAACAGTTATTGCAGCCACTGCAAGGCCTACTAAACCGGCATAACCACCGATATAGAAAGATTGTGCCTGAAAATTATTACCGGGGATGAACTGACTTAGTAAATAAAACACCCCGCCAACAATAAGGCTATAAAAATATAATGGTATCACCTGCTTATATCCCACAAGGGATTGAACTACCGAGCCAAAGCAGTAGAGCCATAGCATGTTACTTAACAGCTCCCAAAAGCCATGATGTATCCACCCGTAGGTGAGCAATGTCCAGAATTTTGCTTTGAATGCAACAAGCGCCGGTAACGAAACATTTGGCACTATCATAGCATTAAAACCATCCTTGCCCGACCCAACCACCAGCATAACAAGTGATAGTAGCTGATATATCACAAAACACACGCCACTCACTATTATCAACTGAATAACTGCATTTTTATTATACCCCGGGATAAAAGAAGAAACTGGACGTCTGGACACTGTTTTCATACTGCCGATAAAGTTATTAATAATACCTGTTCCCTACGCGTATACGCCAAATCCTTAACAATATAAAAGCAAACAGCATACCCCCCAGGTGAGCGAAGTGAGCAACGTTGTCGCCGGCGGAGTTCTGAACGCCTGCAAATAACTCAATCACGGCAAAACCAGCCACTGCCCATTTGGCTTTTACCGGCACAAGAAGCCAAACGTATATTAATACGTTAGGAAACAAGTAGCCAAAGGCGAATAATACACCCATTATAGCCCCGGACGCTCCAACTGTAGCACTATTGACGACTTCATTATAGTAGTCATTAATATTATTAATAGAACTATTAATGCAATCAGAACAATTAGGATCACTTGACCATCTTTCTATTGCATCTTTCGTAACATCCAATCCGTGTTTATGAGCAAAAGAAAGCAGATTACTTAGAGTAGGATGTTCCGCATATGCATTAACTGCATTTTCAAGAGAATGAAATTCGATACCCAAAACTGTCAATTGACATAATGCAGCGCCTATGCCACATATCATATAGAAAATAAAGAAGCGCTTTGGTCCCCACATATTCTCTAAAGGCGGCCCGAAAAAAAATAGCGCAAACATATTAAAGAATATATGAGTAAAAGTGCCGCCAATATCATTGTAACTACCGTGCATAAATATATATGTCACCAATTGCCACCAATGGAATGAAGGTGATTTCCAATAGTGCAATCCTAAGTAGACTGCGAGATCAATACCCATTCGTCCTAAGACAAACTGTATCAATACCATTATAACGTTGATAATGATAATATTTTTTACTACTGGCGGTAATCTTTGGAAACCTAACTGTCTAAATTCTGCCATTTTACAAATTGTTTCTATTCATCAATTCTCACTAAAATCATAAAGCATCAAAATTAATGGGAATTAAATTGATGTCTTTTCAATTTTTTACTCAAATATTATATATTTTTTATTTTTCAGGTTGTCTTAATAAATCAAGCACCCCTTCCTTTTGAAGAATGCGATAACCAATACGGTCGTTTGAAATTCCATTTTTCAGCTCGTAGGTAAAATAATAGGTATTATCATCCAGCATCTTTGTAACAAAGTAAGCAAACAGTATTTCCTTTCTGTCGCTGAAATGCTGGGCAACTTCATATAAATGCGTGGAAAGGATCATTAAATGACTTGGGCGTTGCAGCAACCCTTCTACTACAGCCCTTGTACATTCATAAGCATCATGCACATTAGTGCCCTTAAACAGCTCGTCCATCAATACCAGGTGAGGCTGAGTTTGCACCAGCTTCTGAGCAGTTTGTTTCATCCGCTGCACTTCGGCGAAGAAGTAACTTTCACCACGCACTATATCGTCTTCCACCTGCATGTTTGTAATAACACCATATAAAAAACTGATACGCAAAGACTTTGCAGGCACCCCCATACCTAAATGAGCCAGTAATGCACTGACGCCTAAAGATTTCATAAAAGTTGTCTTACCCGACATATTAGCGCCTGTAAGCAATAAAAAGTTGCGGCTATTATTGAAGCTTATATCGTAAGTGACAGGATGCTGTAATAAAGGATGATATAATCCTGTCGCTTCGAAACAAATAGGCGAAGGCTGCTGCAGCTCAGGGAATACCCAATCATTAGTAATAGTAGCTTTTGCCAATGAATGCCATGCGTCTAAACGGGCATAATGATTCATAAGACGATAGATCGTATTTTTCATATCACGCCTTGCGCGATAGCTAAGGTTTGCCAGCTCCCGATAACTTGTTTCTTTTGTAACGTGGATCAATTCACTTGTGAGCCTGTGCTGCAGTTCATTATTTATTGCTTCCAGCTCACGCTTCAGAAGAAAAGGGACATCAGGCTCCTGCAATATTTTTGCTAATTGCAAACATCCTTCGAGAAAATCTGATAAATGAGATAGAGAAAACTGTGTAAAAAAATATTCATTCTTATTCAGCAGTTTTTGAAAAAAAGCGCCTAATACCAAATTAATCCCGCTGGGAGGAGCAGTAGTATTATCTGCAGATTCAAAAAACTTTTCCAGCATCACCATTGTGCCATTGGAAATAATATCAGGCCATAACCCAAGGTTTTGAGACCAGAATTTTATAGTGTCCTGCATTTGCTGCAGCAACTCAATATTATCAGGTGGATATTGGATATGCTTCCTCAGCATTTCCCTGCCTGCCTGGGTAGTGGTTGTATCAATTAATTCAAATACCCCTCCACTATTCCCGGACGTGAATATAGAAAGGTCTTTAAGTGTGGTCTTATCGTTCTGCATTACCTGTTGAATGAAAGTCTTTGTCCGCGAACAGTATCATTTACCACTCCATTTTCATAAGCAACTTCGCCATTCACAAACGTGTAGCGTATGGCAGCAGGAAAAGTATGTCCTTCAAACGGAGACCACCCACACTTATAAAGAATATTCTGTTTGCTGACAGTTGTATTGCCCTTTAAATCGGCGAGCACTATATCTGCATAGTAGCCTTCTCTTATATAGCCACGCTCTGAAACATTAAAACACTGGGCAGGGGCATGACACATTTTCTCCACCACTTTTTCGATGTTTACCTTCCCGTCATTTACATATTGTAGCATTAGCAACAATGAATGTTGTACCAAGGGCAAGCCCGACGGAGCTTGTTGGTAAGGAAGTTGTTTTTCTTCCCAGGTGTGCGGCGCATGATCAGTAGCAATAATATCGAGACGGCCATCCAGCAAGCCTTCCCACAAAGCAGCTTTATTTTCGGGTGCTTTTATTGCAGGATTGCACTTAATAAGATTTCCCAACTGCTTATAATCGTCTGATGTGAAATGCAGATGATGCACACAAACCTCTGATGTGATCCTTTTTTCAGTAAGCGGAAACATATTAGTGAATAGCTGAAGCTCTTTAGCGGTAGATATATGCAGGATATGCAAACGTGTATTGTGTTTTTTCGCCAATTGCACAGCAGCAAACGAGCTTTCGAAACATGCATCTACATTCCGGATCAACGGGTGGAAAGAAACATTATCGGCATTGGCATATTTTTCTTTATTGGCCTTAATAATTTTTTCATCTTCACAATGGGTGGCGATCAACAGCTCGGATTCTGAAAATATTTTTGTCAGCGTCATATAGTTATCTACAAGCATATCCCCTGTGCTTGACCCCATAAAGATCTTTATGCCGCAGACCTCCTTCTTTTTATCATTGGTTTTCAACACTTCATCCGCATTATTGTTTGCTACGCCCATGAAAAAAGAATAGTTAGCTACTGATGTACGCGCAGCTATATCGTACTTATCCTCAAGCAATTGCTGTGTAAGCGCAGGAGGGTTGGTATTAGGCATTTCCATAAAGGAAGTAGTGCCGCCGGCCACTGCAGCCCGGGCTTCTGTGCCAATAGATGCCTTGTGGGTTAACCCCGGCTCTCTGAAATGTACCTGGTCATCTATAACGCCGGGAAGCAAATACAGGCCTTCAGCATTTATTTCTTTTACATTGCCCTTTGTTTGGATATTACTGTCAATCTTCCCGATCCTTTCATTCTCTATTAATACGTCTTTTACCTGGGTCGTACCCTCATTTACAACCGATGCATTTCTTATAATAAACGATGACATGATCTTCCAAATGTGTTAAATCTCGTTAATAAATATATTTTTGTAGCAATTTACCACGGCAACTTAACAAAAACCAAGCTTATGTATAAAAAAGCGATTTACCTTCTTCTCATCACCATAGCTTTCACCCAAACCGCTTTTTCACAATCCACTTACTTACCCCTCAATACCCAGGATAATGACCTCCTCGACAGGCTAGAAACACGCTCCGGCAGGCTATCCGACAGTTTGTTCCTTGTAGCTAAGCCAATATCAAGAGAGAAAGCAGTAGATTTCCTGCTACAGCAGCAGGAAGATGCAAGATATACAGGGCTTAGCTCCATAGACCGTTATAATATAAGATTGATGATATCTGAGAATGGCGAATGGACGCCTGATGGCAATGGCGCCATAAGCTCCAGGCATTCGTGGTTCAATACTTTTTATACAAAGCAGGCTGATTTTGCATATGTAAAAACTAAAGATTTTTTTCTTGTTGTAAATCCGGTGCTTAGCGGACAGGTGCTTGTAGAGCAGGACGATCCTGCCAAAATGAAAGTTGCCAGCAACCCCATGCTCACCAATAGTCACGGAGCTGAAGCAAGAGGATGGATAGCAAAAAAAATAGGATTCTATACCTACTTTACCGACAACCAGGAAACTCCACCTTCTTATGTGAATTCCTGGACAAACAAAAAACTACAGGCTTTGCCCGGTGCAGATTGGTATACCAGTAGTAAACCGGGTTATTATGACTACTTGCAGGCATCGGGATACTTTACAGTTGATGCTGTAAAAAAATACCTGAACATCTCGTTTGGCTATGGCAAGAACTTTTTGGGTGATGGTATCTCCAGTATGGAGTTGACTGACTTTTCTGCTAATATGCCTTTCCTGAGATTGATAACAAGGATATGGAAAATAGACTATGAGAATCTGTACCTTGAATTAACACCACAATATTCAGGCATCCACGATCAATTGCTGAACCACAAGTATGCTACCATGCACCATCTGAGCTATAATGCTACAAAATGGCTGAACATAGGATTCTTTGAGGCTACAGTATTTGACCGCCCCAATAGCTATGAGCTCGGTTATCTCAACCCTATTATTCTTTATCGTGCTGTTGATCGCAATGTTGGCGACCCTGATAAGGAACTGCTCGGATTTGACTGGAAGATAATCGCTGCAAAACATTTGCAGTTCTACGGACAATTCATGCTGAATGAATTTACCTCAAAAGAATTTTTTGCCAATCATGGTTACTGGGCCAATAAATGGGGTTTGCAATTGGGAGGAAAATACTTCGACGCGCTTACTGTAAAGAACCTGGACCTACAGGCAGAGCTGAACATGGTGCGCCCATACACCTATACTGCTATGGACACCCTTGCTAACTACACAAATTATAACCAACCCCTGGCTGATCCTTTAGGTTCTGATTTTATACAATTTATAGGCACCGCTAAATACCAGCCGATAAAAAATCTGTATCTAACATTATTGGGAATGTATTATGTACAGGGCTCAGACACAGGATCGTCTAATTTGGGTAACGATATATTCAAACCATACCTTACAAAGAGCCTGCAGTATGGTTCTCATTTTGTAAATGGACCCCGAAATACCTGCGAACTGATAAACTTTACCGTTTCTTATCAATTACGCCAAAATCTGTTCATAGACCTTGGTGCAACACACCGCAGATATGTAGGACAAGCAGGAACTTTCCCGGTATATACCACCTTCGGAACTGTTAATGGTTCTAATTCAACTACCGATGTGATGTTCGGGATAAGACTAAATGCGCCTCTCAGAAATTACAATTCCTTCTAAAAATATTTTTAGACATAAAAAGGAAACAGCCTCATACAGAGGCTGTCCTTTTTTATATATAGAATGTAACCATTAATGAGCAATTACTACTTGCTTTGTTATTTGCGCGTTATCGCCTTTAATAGTTACGAAATAGTTGCCCGAAGGAATTTCAGGTACCGGTATAATAATTAACGAGCTTTGTGCTGCTGGTCCATTTGTTTGTTTTATCAATCTTCCCTGTACATCGTAAACGCCGATGGTAAATGGTTGTGCCTGGTTCCATTTTATGCTTACATTCAAAGTATTCTGTGCAGGCACCGGGTACACTATCACATTATCGATAGTCGTACTTACATTTTCAACTGCCGTTGCATAAGTTTCATAATAGTAGTAATATGCCTCATTGCTTGGTACCGGTTTCCAAAAGCCGCCTACATTCCAGGTATCACCTATTGCGGACACCATTTCGTCGAAACTATTGTACGCATAGACAAACCTACTTACATTAACAAACTTTGATGAAACTGTATCCCAATTCTGAGTTGTATCCGCCAAAAAATTATGTTTGGAATCATAACCATATAGATCACTCCCGTTATTCCTCCAATTGTTGATCCATGATATCCACGTTTTATAAGTCCGGGACAATTGGTAACCAGAAGCGTCATAGGTATTCACATACATTTCAGAATGGTCCCATTTATTGGTGCTTGTGTTCCACTTATTTTCTATTTCAGTCAGATAGTCATTTAAACTATCGTATGTGTAGAGGTATTCAGAGGAATTGACCCATTTGCCTCCAATCCACATTTGATACACCTCTGATATTACGTTATTACTTGCATCATAGGTAAGCAGCGATTGAGAATAGTTGTCCCATGCCTTAGTACTTTTGTTCCACGATTGCGTGACTGTTTTAGTTTGTATTTTGCCTGTGGCATCGTATGTATATATATACTGATAGGAATTGTTCCATTTAGATCCATCCCATGTTTGATCAACTTCCAGGGTTATATAATGGGCGGAATTGTGTGAGTATAATACCTTGAGCGTATTTGTCCATTTATTAGCGACAGAATCCCAATCCTGATCTATATAGGTAGCCTTGGTGTTATCAGCATTATAGGTATATAATTGCTGATTGTACTGTAGGTATTTGGTTACGTCCCATGCAAATCCTTCTTCTGTAAGCATATTGTTGTTCGCGTCGTATGTTTGCACATAACGATATTGAGGCATGTAGCCGCCAGGCCCGATAACAAAGTCTAACGCAGAATCATATTGCTGATCGTAAGTCCCACCTCCGC
Organism: Flavipsychrobacter sp.; assembly: GCA_035606335.1. Lineage (GTDB taxonomy): Bacteria > Bacteroidota > Bacteroidia > Chitinophagales > Chitinophagaceae > DATNFP01. The sequence continues at coordinate 25,614 of DATNFP010000125.1, forward strand.
GCATATCTGAATAGTACAGATGCTCAGAATCGTAAGCAGCATATACGGTTCCATCAAAATAATGCTCTGATGAAGCGATAAGCCTCGAAGATATAGTTGTAGTTCTTTGCCCTGAGGATACGCCTGCCTGTGAATGATTTTTGATGGTAGCCTGCAGATATTTATCAGGCATCTTGACTATTGATTGCTGTGCACCCGTAGTGCACCAGCCGCAATAAAGAATTGCAATGAGTAAAAAGCACTGTTTCATAGCTCACTATTTTATTGTTTATAATACCCTTTAAAAAAGGACTTTGTAAAAGAAGACAGCCGTTACTAATACATAAAGCAGAATGCAGATGAGCGTGATCACGATGCCGGCCCTCATCTCGTTGTATAATCTTTCCATAGTGTGATGTTTTTGTTACTGCAAAAAGACGAACATAGCAGGAATTTATATATACCGAAAATGCGGGAGAGGGAGGGGCATTGCATTATAACGTAATTGAGGTAGCTCTTTTGATCCTTCTTGAGAAATGTCAATTAGTTATCTTTATTATAATATTTGCTCGTATGCGAGACAAGTTATATCACAACCTACTGTTATTCTCACTTTTTGGTGTTGCAATGTGGTTCTTTGGCAACCTGTATGAAGCTATTGTTATCGCACCAAATATGCTGAACAACACTATTGAAAAAATGCATGCATGGCAGGCATATTTTGTAGTTACTAATCCTGCTTTCTTTTATGCTCTTTCTCCATTAGCGACAATTGCGTTATTGATTGTGTATGTTAAGACATCAAAACAAAAAACAGAACTCAAAAGATTACTAAGATTTGCAAGTATATTTCAAATAATAGCTTACGCACTTTCTATCTATATAATTACACAAATTAACCTGAAACTTTTTTTCGCGAACTTAAACGACAACCCTGACCAGCTTCACACAAAGGCAGTCCTTTGGAATATTCTAAATATTATCAGAATTATATTAGTAGAGATATCATTGATTTTTACTTTTAAGGCGTATATACAAACACAGAAAAATAAAGGATAAGGATTTGTAAAAGTCCTACTATTACATAGCGAAGAATAATGGTGCCGACCTTCGTTATAAAATCTCTCATAGTAATGTTTTTTTGTTACTGCGAATAGAAGATAACTAGGGTGTAGTAAATGCCGAAATGAGTGAGAAAGGAGAAAATATTCTAATTTTTTTACAACAATAGACATCGACGGTAACAGGTGCCCTTGGTAGAGATAACCTTACGCAAAATAAACGAACTCTGTAGTATAATTGTCACTATAGCCAGTCACTTAAGGAAAAGGGCTGCTATTAATTAAGCTTCCTGAAGTTCAAGAAGTTCTTTGTTTATCTTGAGATTTGTTGGCGATACTTAAAATTTTTCACCATATACACTAGTATATAATAGAGTTTGGATTTTAGCCTATATCCACAAAAAACAGACAAACTTAATTGTTAAGTATTAGCAGCCGTGCTATAGCCTACTTTAGAAAGTATTATGACAAAATATAGTTTTTAACTTCTATCATCATTTTAAATAAATTATCTTTGAAAGACATTATTAGCAATGAACAAAGACCCAATACTAAAAGCTTTGCAAGAAGAAGTGGCAGGGTATAATAAAATAATAGCAACTGATAAGGGTGATTGGATCGTAAAAGGATTTATTGATATTTATAAAAGGATTTACACTATTTCTATTGACACAAAAGTAGTGTCAAAGGTTATTGAATTATTACTAATCCCAACATTAGAGGAATTTGCTCAAAAGCATAATTTAATACTTGAACTTCCACCACAGCAAAATTTTTATCCTGACCTTTCCTTTACTTCAAGAGACAGTGGAGAAAAATTTGCAGTAGATATTAAAAGTACGTATTTGGATGAAAAGAGTAAAATAAAATCTATGACGTTGGGTGCATTTACAGGCTACTTTAGAAATAGAAATAGTAAGAAAAATACACTTCACCCGTATGGAGAATATTCAGCCCATTTAGTGCTTGGAGTAGTTTATTCACAAAATGAAATAGACCCTAACGAAAAAAAAGTATATAGCATGGGAGACTTAGATAAAATTGCCTCTGTTATAAAAGACTTTACGTTCTTCGTTCAGCCAAAGTATAAAATCGCTTCGGCCAGACCAGGAAGCGGAAATACAAAAAATATCGGTTCAACAAACAACATAGATAAGCTTATTAAAGGACAAGGCGTTTTTTCAGATTTGGGAGAAGAAGTCTATGATGACTATTGGATGTATTATTTAACAAAGGACATGGCAAAGGCTTTGGAAATAGAACGTCCCTATACTGATTTAAAATCATACATTATGTACAAGGAAAAAGGGCATGATGTACTTGAAAAGCATAAAGAAGATATTGAGAAATTAAATGAAGAAGATATAGAGGTAGAAGAAAATGAAATCCAAAATGATAACAATGAGTAAAAGAAATATTATCCCACCAATAAAAAGTCAAGGCATAAAAACAAAATTAGTTCCTTGGATAAAAGATATTGCGCCGAAAGTAAGCGGTAGATGGATTGAACCTTTTTTAGGCACGGGTGTTGTGGCTTTTAATTCTGGTTATAAGGAAGCGATTTTAGGGGATACAAATCCACATATAATAAATTTCTATAAGAGCGTCCAAAGAAAAGAAATCACTGCAGTTAGCATGAAGGAATATCTGAATAAAGAAGGTGAGTTATTAGCTACTGCCGATGAAAAAGGATACAAACATTTTAGAGCAATTAAAGACCGTTTCAATAAAGAATTTTCGCCGTATGATTTCATTTTCCTTTCTAGGGCAGGCTTTAATGGGATGATGCGATTTAATAAAAAGGGACACTGGAATATACCGTTTTGTCAAAAACCTGCCCGTTTCGCTCAAGCCTACGTTACAAAAATTTGTAATCAGATAAAAGCGATATCTGAGATAATACAACCTGAGCCTATTTGGCAATTTTTTAATCAGCCTTTTACACAAACTATAGCGTTGGCAAATGAAAATGATATTATTTACTGTGACCCACCATATTTTGGTCGTTATGTAGACTATTATAATGGTTGGACTGAGGAAGATGAAGAAAAATTGTTTGTCCTATTAAGCAATACAAAAGCTAAATTTATTTTATCAACATGGCACCATAACGACTGGCGGGAAAACGAGATGATAGGCAGATTTTGGAATAAGTTTAATATAGTTACCAAAGATCATTTCTATCATTCGGGGGGAAGTATAGAAAACAGAAAAGCTGTAGTGGAGGCACTAG
>DATNFP010000126.1:0-13586 GCA_035606335.1 Flavipsychrobacter sp.
CATTGAAGATTTCCTGAAAAGAAATAGTCTTTACGTAAAGGGCAGAGCATTGGAAATAGGAGACAATTATTATACGCGGCAATTTGGCAAAGAACACGTTACAAAATCTGATGTTTTACACATTGATAAAAACAATCCGGCAGCTACCATTACCGGAGACCTTAGTGATCTTTCACATATAGCTGACAACAGCTTTGATTGTATTATTCTTACTCAGACTTTACATCTTATTTACGACCACAATGCAGCACTACAAACCTGCCACAGAATATTATCAGAAAATGGAGTATTGTTAATTACCGTACCCGGCATTACCAATATAGACCAGGGAGAATGGGGAAAAACGTGGTATTGGTCATTCACTGAGACTTCGATGAAAAGAATGCTGACAGATGTTTTTGGTGAGCAAAATATTCAATTAAGCTGTTACGGCAATATCTTGTCAGCAACAGCATTCCTATACGGCGCAGGTGTGAATGAAATCAGCAATGAGGAAAAAGATGTTTACGACCCTCATTATCCTGTTATTATTGCTGCCATTGCAACTAAAAAGGAGAAGCCATGAAACAGTTGAAAGATCTTAGAAGGAAGCTTTTTTCAGGAAAACATTTTAAAAGCTTAATACTACTCTATCATCACATAGCAGAGATACCTATTGATCCATGGGAAATGGCAGTAACATCAAAACATTTTGAAGATCACCTCGACGTTTTAGCAAATGACTATAACATTCAGCCTCTATCTGCTCTATCCCAGCAAAAAGATTCTTATCCTCAGACAACAATATCCCTGACTTTTGATGATGCTTATGAAGATAATTATAGGAATGCGTTCCCATTATTAAAAAAGCTACAGCTACCCGCCACCTTTTTTGTAGCGACTAAAATATTGAAAAACGGTCACGCATTCTGGTGGGAAGTGTTGGAAGAGCTGCTATTAGGAAATATACAACTTCCAGAAAAATTGACCTTGACACTGCAAGGTGATCTACTCTATCAATGCGATATTAAACCAATTGAAACAACTACTGATCGCTGGTCTGCGTGGAAAGGAATAGCCGAAAATCAACGTCAGGACATTTATCTCGAATTAGCAGCTAAAATAAAAGAGCTTCCACCTGATATTCAAACAAAAGTCACTAACCAACTATTATCCTGGGTCGGAAAAAAATTTTCACTGAGCAGCGCAGCAAATAAAATGAGCGCAAAACAATTAATTGAAGTGCAGCAATCAGGACTGATAGAAATCGGCGCACACACTGTAAATCATCCCGCATTGGGTAATTTACCTGAAGAGGCACAGCTAAAGGAAATAAAAGAAAGTAAAAAACAATTAGAAACTTTATTGCAGGCTATGGTAAATTCTTTTGCCTATCCACATGGACATTATAATGAATTGACAAAAAGCCTGGTCGAAGAGGCAGGTTTTACAATGGCCTGCACTACTGAAGAAAATTCTTTTGATGGCTATAATGACCCATTGATACTGCCACGAATATGGATAAAGGATTGGGAGAAGGACCAATTTGCAAACGAAATAAAAAAATGGTTGCAAAACTAAATCGAGCGTTAATGGAGAGTCAATTCATTTCTATCATTATACCTTTTTACAACACAGAAGCCTATCTGACAGAGGCTATTGAAAGTGTATTGCAACAAACATATGACAACTGGGAATTATTGTTGATTGATGATGGCTCTACAGATAGTGGGACACAAATAGCCAAACAATATGCTGAACAATACGCCAATAAGATAAAATACCTAATGCATGAACAGCATAAGAACAGGGGATTAACAGCTTCACGCAACCTGGGGCTACAACAATCATGTGGGGAGTACATTGCATTACTTGACGCAGATGATTACTGGCTTCCTGAAAAATTATCAACACAGGTGGCAATTGCCGAAGCTCACCCGGAGTGTGCATTGATCGGCGGAGCATCCTTATATTGGTATAGCTGGCAGGATAGCACAAAGGAGGATGTGGTAATACAAGTAGGATGTAAGGCAGATGAAATTATTTATTCTGCGCAGCTAAACACTATATTATACCCACTTGGTAAAGGAGCGGCACCCTGCCCTTGCAGCCTTTTAATAAAAACCGACGCTATAAAAAAACATAAAGGCTTTGAAGAACAATTTTCAGGAATTTTTCAGGCATATGAAGACCAGGCATTCCTATCCAAATTATATTTAAATGAGCAATGTTATATGTCTTCGCAATGGCTGGATAAATATCGTCAGCGAAATGCAAGCCTTGTGGGCAATATTAAAGACAAACAGAGCTACCGGATGGTAAGATTATTTTTTTTGAAATGGTTACAAAATTATTTGAAAGAGCAAAAGGTAAATACTCCGGCTATATGGAAGGCGTTGAACAGTGCTATATTTGAATGCAAATATCCTTTATTACATAAAGGCATACAGTGGTTGTCAAAATAACAGAATAGTGCAAAATAGGCCTAACACATATGAAGCTCCACGCGTAAGCATTATAATGCCCGTGTATAATGCCGAAAAGTACATTGCAGAAGCAATATATAGCATACTTGGCCAGACTTTCCAACATTTTGAATTATTGATAATCGATGATAGCTCAACTGATAGATCCATTGAGATCATCCAGTCGTTTTATGATCCACGCATACAATTGTATCAGAATGAAAAGAACGAAGGCATTACAGCTTCCTTAAATAAAGGGATCGCTTTATCTAAGTGCGAATTGATAGCCAGGATGGATGCTGATGATATTTGCCATCCGCTGCGACTTGAAAAACAAGTGGCCTATATGCAGGAAAACCAGGACTATGCAATGGTGTCTTCATGGGTAAGGCTTATTGACGAAAAAGGAAATTATATCAAAACGGAAGGGACGAAAAGCAAATACCTGTATTATAACCTCTTTTTTGAGTGCTGTATTTTCCATCCAACTGTGATGTTCAGAAAGGAACTATTGGCAAAAATTGGTAACTATCTATTGGCATATGCTGAGGATCTTGAACTTTTTCAAAGGATAAGCAAACATTTTAGAATAGGTGGTATTGATGAGCCACTGCTTGATTATCGCATACACGATGCGAATACCAATACGGTTAAAAGGAAGGAGGAATATGACGATTTTAGCCTAAAAGTATTACAAGACAACCTCGCTAACTGCTTAGGAAATAATAAGTTGCCTATTGAATACCTGGAATGTTATCGATATAATTATGATTTACTAAAGAAAAAAAATGTAGCAGGTATATATAACTGTCTTAAACTTCTGGATACAATTTCTATCTGTATATTGGACACTTCTAATCCAAACAATTGTAAAGAGGACATTAACTTTATGTGGCAATTTAAAAAAAGCTTTATAGTTAGGGATCTTGCCAAGCGCTTGCCAATAAAGCAAAAAATACTATTATTATGGAAGTATGATAGAAAAACGCTTCTATCTGTACATAAAATGAAAATATCTTTGATTAACCAAATAAAAAGAATTTTGCCTATTGGATCGTATTCCTGACACACCGCCCATAATCCCGGCACTACATGAAACAACAGGTATAGAACGGCCACTGTGGTCTGTGATGATACCTGTTTATAACTGTTTTGGCTATCTGCGAGAAGCATTGGAAAGTGTTATGCTTCAAGCAGCTAACAGGACGGATATGCAAATAGAGGTGGTGGATGACAGTAGTACAGATAGTGATGTAGCACAAATTGTAGAAGAGATAGGTAAAGGAAGAATAACCTATTTCCGCCAGGAAGAAAATGTAGGCAGTCTTAGAAATTTTGAAACTTGTATCCTCCGCTCAAAGGGGAAATTAATTCATCTTTTGCATGGAGATGACATAGTATTACCCGGGTTTTATACAAAAATGCAAGAGCTTTTTAAAGATTTCCCCGAAGCGGGTGCAGCGTTTTGTCGTTATCAATATATCAATGAAAAAAGCGGGATATTATACCCATCGGATATTGAAAAACAGGAAGATGGGATACTTGATAACTGGCTTACACGCTTATACCAACACCAAAGGATACAGACTCCTTCTATTGTTGTAAAGCGATCTGTTTACGAAAATTTAGGAAGCTTTTATGCCGTGCATTATGGAGAGGACTGGGAAATGTGGCTAAGAATAGCCGCCCATTACCCATTTGCCTATACGCCGGAAATTCTGGCTTCTTACAGACAACATCCAATGTCGATAAGTGGGCAATATTTTTTAAGTGGGCAAAATATTCGCGACCTAAAAACAGTAATGGATTTAACAGAAAAATATATTCCCCTCTCCGAGCGAAAAACACTGCGCAAAGAAGCTGAGGAATTTTATTCAAAATATGCTATCGGTACAGCGAGAATGCTATGGAGCAAATACAAAGACCATCAGGCTGTGAGAGCCCAGATAAAGGAAGCCGGTAAGATGTATAAAAACGCATGGATAAACAAAGAGATCTTGAAACTGAAAATAAAAATGATGCTGAATATATCATGAAAACCGGATTCTCTATCATAATATGCTGCTACAACAGTGCCATACGCCTGGAAACCACGTTGCATCATGTCTCTCAACTAAACGTTCCGGATAATACTGATGTTGAATTAATTGTAATTGATAACGGGTCTACAGATGACACAGCTATAATTGCACAAAGCATCTGGCAATCTCTTTCAGCTCCCTTTATATTGCGAATCTTATCGGAACCTAATTCGGGTTTATCTAATGCCAGAATGTTAGGCATATTAAATGCTGAATATGAATATCTACTATTCTGTGACGACGACAACTGGCTGAGTAAAAATTATTTAGCCGAAGCATTAAAGATAATAGAGCCCAATCCATCTATAGGAATGCTGGGAGGATTTGGAAGAGGGTTTTCTGAAATGGAAATGCCAGCATGGAGCAATCAATTTAAAATATATGGTTGCGGCGAACAGGCTGAGGCTATTGGGGAAGCAAAAGCATTATATGGTGCAGGAGTGATATTGCGAAGATCTGTCTTCAATAAGCTTAAGAATGCAGGATATAAATTCATATTGTCTGACAGGAAAAGAAACATTTTAACCTCAGGTGGCGACTACGAATTGGGCTATGCAGTTCGTTTAGCAGGATATAAATTGTGGTATGACAATAGCTTGAATTTCACACACTTTCTGCCTTCGGAAAGATTTAGCCCTAATTATGTTCTACAATTTATAAGAGAAAGTACCGGGGCCTTTAATGTATTAGATACGTATTTGTATTTCATTAAACGGAAAGCAAGCAGCAGGCTATATTTTTACTTCAATTTAATCTATGCCATTCTTCATCATAGCAAAAGCTTATTCATATCTTCCCTAAAGCCCAGTCGCCTGTCAAAAGACAAAGCTGAAAATCTTCCATTCCTATTTGAACATAATTATCACAAATACCGGCTTATCTACTCATTAAAATTCTTCTTTACAGCAGAGAAAACTTATAAAAAAATACACAGGCTTAAACAAAAGCTAAGGACAAGTAACACAAATGATTTTGTATTAGCTAAAGTGTAGAAATTATTTCATTCCGCGGAGCAAGGCACTGTGCGAATACAAACATAGGGGCAAATCCTCGGTCATAAACATTTTTTTATCATTATCCCAAAATCACTGCCCGATCTTCAACTGAAGAATTGCGGAATTGTCAAGAGCTATGATCCACCACAATAACCCATTGTCCGTTTATTTTTCTAAATAGCAATGTGTAATATCCTGATAGATCACCGATACTTCTTTTCAATGCCCAGGTTCCTACAATAAAATAATAGTCAGACGCAAGCTTCTTCATACTTGTAATTACGGAAGTAAGTTTTCCCATATGTGCTGTATCCGGGTAGGCTTGTTGATACCTTGCAAGTGTGTTTTGGTAGCCATACCTTGGCCCCTTCTGGCCAATAAATAGCAAACTGTCATTCTCCCAATACCCTTTCATGTATCCGGCTATATTACCGTTGTTCCACTCATTTACCTGCCTGGATAAAAGAGACCGGATAGCTTGTTCGTCTTTATTTTGGCCATAACCGGTATTGATTATAGCAAAACAGGTTATGAATAGTAATAAATATTTCATAATTAGATCATTAAGCAATGCTAAAATACATTTTGTAATGTTTTACAGTGAAAAATCATGCTTTAGGGTGTGAGATGGTTTTACATTATTTTTGCGAACCTATGGCAAATGACAATCGACTTCAGGATATTATAGCCCATTGCAAGGAATATGGATTTATATTCCCTTCCAGCGAAATATATGATGGATTAAGCGCTGTGTACGACTATGGTCAGAATGGGGCCGAGCTGAAAAAGAATATAAAGGACTATTGGTGGAAAAGCATGACCCAGATGCATGAAAATATTGTTGGCATTGATGCTGCTATTTTTATGCACCCCACGGTTTGGAAGGCAAGCGGCCATATAGATAACTTCAGCGACCCAATGATCGATAACAAGGATAGTAAAAAGCGTTACCGTGTGGATCACCTCATTGAAGGGTATGCTGAAACTTTGCCAAAAGATGCCGGAGAAGCATTACTCCAGAAAATGGATCAGTTGCTGGCAGCAAATGATTTTACCAGCTTAAAACAATTGATAGAAGAAAATAAGATCACTTGTAGTATAAGTGGCACAAGCAATTGGACGGACGTACGCCAGTTCAATTTGATGTTTGCCACACAATTAGGTTCTCTTGCTGAGGAAGCAAATGAAATATACCTACGTCCGGAAACTGCGCAAGGTATATTTGTCAATTTCCTGAATGTACAGAAAACAGGAAGGATGAAAATACCTTTTGGTATCGCGCAGATGGGAAAGGCTTTCCGTAACGAAATTGTTGCCCGCCAGTTCATATTTCGCATGCGTGAGTTTGAGCAAATGGAAATGCAGTTCTTTGTACGTCCCGGCACACAAAAGGAATGGTATGAGTATTGGAAGGAAACACGCATGAAATGGCACCTTAGCCTTGCCATACCGCAGGAAAAATATAAGTTCCATGATCACACTAAACTTGCGCACTATGCAGATGCTGCTTGTGATATTGAATATGACTTCCCTATTGGTTTCAAAGAGGTAGAAGGCATCCATAGCCGTACAGATTTCGATTTAAAGAATCACCAGCAATACAGTGGGAAGAAGCTTACCTATTTCGATACGGAATTGAACCAGCACTACATACCATACGTTGTAGAAACTTCTATAGGTGTAGACCGTACAGTGATGATGGTACTCAGCGAAGCCTATGTGGACGAAGATCTTAGCACCGCAGATAAAAAAGATAGCCGGGTAGTTCTAAAATTACCTGCATTTCTTGCGCCTAACAAATTGGCTATTCTACCACTTGTAAAAAAAGATGGTCTTCCGGAAATAGCGCGCCAGTTAATGGATCAATGCAAGCCTGCGTTTAAATGTTTTTACGAAGAGAAAGATACTATAGGCAAGCGGTATCGCCGGCAAGACGCAATTGGTACACCATTCTGTGTCACTATAGATCATCAGACAAAAGAAGACAATACAGTAACCATCCGTCATAGAGATAGCATGTTACAGGAGCGTGTGCCACTCGACCAGGTAAAGAAAATAGTATTGGATAAAATACAAGTCTTCTAACGGCCTTTTTTAGAAATTGTGTAAATTGATGTCCATAATAAGCCAATTCTTATGGCAGGGGATATTGAAATACAGGAAGCAGCACAAACATTACAAAACGATTGGAGTATTCAGTTGCCTGATATAATTTCAGAAGAGGCAATATTAAAGCAATTGGCAAACAGGGTAATAGAGTTATTAGAAAAAGGCCCTGAAGAATTTTTTCAATTAATGTATCGTTTAGATATCTCAGAGAAAAAATTAAACGCTGTGATGAATGAAGAAGATGTTGCCTATCGTATTGCACGATTAATTTACGATCGTCAGTTGCAAAAGATACAAAGCAGAAAAGCAAATAAAGAACAAGCCTCTTCAACAGATCCGGACCTGGAATGGTAATTAAGCCGTAAACTTATACCCTATCCCTCTTACAGAATGAAAATGCTTTGGGTTCCTGCTGTCTTCTTCAAAGTATTTACGAAAGTTGAGAATAAAGTTGTCTATCGTCCTGGTGGTAGGATATACATTATAGCCCCATACTATCTGTAATATTTGTTCCCGCGATACCACCTCTCCTTCGTGTTCTACCAGTAATTTTAAAAGAGCAGCTTCCTTTTTGCTTAGCTCTTGTGCTTGCCCGTTTTTATCTATACACTCATGAGCATCAAAATCTATCTTACACCCATCAAATTCATAAACATCAGGTACTGATTGTGGCTCACGTATTTTTTTATTCTTTACTATCAGCTTGTTTACTCTTAACAATAGCTCTTCGAGATTAAAAGGCTTGGTTAGATAATCATCACCACCTTTCTTTAACCCCTCTACCCTATCTGCTCCAGAGTTCCTTGCCGAGAGAAAAAGTATAGGCACATCATTATGCTGCATACGTATGGTTTCGCACACAGTTATCCCATCCATATCCGGCAACATTATGTCCAATATGATAAGATCAAAATATTCATTCTTCACCATTTTCAGAACTATAGGGCCATTATCAGCAGTCGTTACCTCATATCCTTCCAGTTCCAGGTTTAGCTTTAGTGCTTCACGCAGGCTCTCCTCATCCTCAACTACCAGTATAGATGATCTTTTCTCTTTTGCCATAGGTTAAATTTAAAGATAAAATCTGTAGCCGTCCAGACTAATACCTGTAACAAGATATTATTAGCTAAACCTAAAATATGTATAGCATCCTAAAATCGTACCACTTCATCAATTGTCTAATAAATAAAAAATACTACCTTTGCCGTCCGTTAAACGCGGGTGTGGTGAAATTGGTAGACACGCTAGACTTAGGATCTAGTGCTGCGAGGCTTGGGGGTTCGAGTCCCTCCACCCGCACAACATAATCAGCCGGTGTTTACATCGGCTGTTTTTTCAACTTAAAAAATATAGAATATGGCTACGGTAACGCGCGAGAATATAGGTACCCTGCACGATAAGATCACCGTAAAACTGGCCAAGGAAGACTATTGGCCTTCTTTCGAAAAAAGCTTAAAGCAGTATGCAAAATCTGCCAATGTACCTGGTTTCCGTAAGGGCATGGTACCAACAGGCATGATACGCAAAATGTATGGCCAGTCAATTTTTGGCGACGAGGTGCTCCGTACTGCCAGCCGCAAACTGGAAGACTACCTCAATACTGAAAAGATGGCAATATTCGCACAGCCAATGGTGTTGCCAAACGAACAAGCGCTACATCTGGATGTAAATAATCCTTCAGAGGTTGATTTTTCTTTCGAAGTTGGTTTAAAACCGGATTTTGAGATTTCCTCTATAAAAGACAAGGCACACCTGACTCGTTATAAAATTGCTATTTCAGATAAAATGCTGGAAGACGAGCTGGATCGCATTCGTCGCAGATATGGAAAAGTAGAAGATCAGGAAGCTATAAATAGCAAAGACGATATTTTGTATTGTACTTATCATGCAAGTGATGCGGAAGGAAATGTGACTGAAGACGCATATAAAGTAGACGATACTGTAGTGCTGGATAAGTTGCCGGCAAAATTGCAGGAGATGCTGATGGGCAAGAAAGCAGAAGATACTGTCGTTTTCCGTCCGTCTGACATTGCCGAAGGTGATGATCTGCAATCATTCCTTAAGGATCCTATTAAACAAGGCGCCGAAGCAGCAGACCAGTATTATAAATTAACCATTACCAAAGTTGGTCTGTTAATACCTCATGATTTAAATGAAGAATTATTTGCGCAGGTATTCCAGAATCAGGAAGTAAAAGATGAAGCAGAATTTAAAGAGCTTATTAGTAAAGAGCTAAGCAGGGAATACGAACGTATTACCCGCGAACGTCTGCAGAATGAAATATATGAATTCCTGGTGCACAATACACCTCTGCAGCTTCCTATACCATTCTTAAAGCGTTGGCTAAAAGAAGGCGGCGAAAAACCAAAATCAGAAGCTGAAGTAGAAAAAGAATTCCCTTCATTCGATCATCAGCTACGCTGGACACTTATATCTGACAAACTGATTTCTGATAATCAAATAAAAGTAAGCCGCGAAGAAGTAGATCAGGATATAAAAACACGAGTGCTGGCATATTTCGGCATGCAGCCAGGTGATGAGGCCCCATGGATGGATAGCTACATGGCAAAGGTTGCCAAAGATGAAAAAACACTGGATGAAACTTATCGTACCCTTTTATTCGGAAAATTGTTCCAATTCCTCGAAACACAATTTAATGTTGAAGAAAAAGAAGTGAGTGAAGAAGAGTTTTTCAAAATATCATCACAGGCTTCAGAACACCACCATCATTAATTAAAACAACACTTACATATAACTTTAAACGCCGCATAAAGCGGCGTTTAATTTTTAGGATAAAGGTTAAAGCCATCCTTTGATGGAGACTCAAAGTGCAAAAACATTTAACGAAAGAGACTTCAAGTAAAATCAACGCTCAAAGCCTGATGGGGTACACAGGGGCTTGTTCAGCAAGGCGTTTTAAAAATCGCTTAATAAAAAGCTCCAATGAAAAGACCCCCTTTTTTGAAATTTGGTTGGGTAAAAATTAGAAATCATTAAGAATTTATATTTCACTAATGAAATATAAACTCCGCATACATATACACATTAAAAAATCTATTGATAAGCCAACCCGAACTGTCTCCAGGTTTTGGTACTCTCAAAAAGATTGTCTGACTGCGAATTACTACCACCACGAGACATACTTCCTCCCCTATGCATTCCACCACCTTCGCCCATGCCGCCACCACCCATACCATGACTGCCAATGTCTGCGCCGCCACTATGATTACCATTGTTACTATTTGCACCTGCAGGCTTTTTTAAGCCTTTAATTGCATAACATATACTAACAGGCTTTCCTATATCTGCTTTATCAATGGAATCTTTTCCATACAATGCCTTGAATGGAATTGCAGCCTCCCATATTAGCTCGTTGTATTCATCTATACCTATTTTTACCATGATGCCACAATCATTTTTTTGTATCACAGAATATCCCCCCTGGCAACCTTTAAAACCCTGTAATGTAAGCTGCGTAGCTTCATCTAAGGCTCTTTTTATCCGCGCTGTACTTCGGTTTTGTCCCTGCAATTGTATATCCTGTTGTTGCCCTTGTTGCTTTTCATAGTTCATTGGTTCGCCAGTACTTTGCAACGGGAAGGCAATAGAAATATCCTGATTTTTACCGTCAGTTGTGTCTATCCATACAATAAGACCACCTCTCAATATTTTCATTTGAGTTTTTTCATCGCCAGTTTCAACGGTGAGATATAAATAGCTTTTATCGTTAGACATTGCATAGCCTATCATTGCTTTTGCATCGTAAGCCGGGTATGGAGATGGCCAGTCGTTGCTATTACCATCTACTACAATAGGCGTTGATTGCCATGTTCCCTGCAATTTTTTAGAGGAAGAGGCATGTTTGGAAGAGCCACATGATGTGATGAAAGCGAGACTAATGAATAAAAGAACGCAATAGCTTTTCTGCATAAACATTATTAATGAGGCAAAGTAATGGGATAAATTCGACAATTAGATAAAGGGGAAGTTTAAAATACTATCCGAAACAAACAAAAATTATGCATGCCTTCACTCGATTATTTCCGTTAAGAAAGAATATTGCCCGATGCGAAAGTTTTTTGTTGTGCTTATAGGCTGCCATATATTTTTATAAAAACAAAAGCTAAAACTTATGAAAAAAGTAACACTATTTTTAGGAGCAACAATATTGCTGGCAACAAGTGCACATGCTCAGTGGACTACCTCTGGCTCTACTACAACTACTCCCGACAATGTTGCAATACAGAGTGGGCAGATTGATCTGACTATCCCAGGTGATGGCGCTTTTCGTAATATAAATGCCAATTCTTCTACTCAGGGTCTGACAATTTCGGTTGGGACAAACGGTGCAGGTATAGGAATGAGAGCAAGTTCATGCTCAGACAGACCAGGGACAATCGGACTTACCTCTGCAGGCCCATCGACATCCTCTACTAGCCCTACAGGTATTATGTACTATTATTTTGATGGTACAAATTGGAATAACCTGATGCATATCTGGAACGATGGAAAAGTTACTATAGGAACTGAGCTTGACGCATGGGTGGAAAATAGTACCGGAATGACTCCGGGAGATTATAGGCTTTATGTTTCACACGGTATCTTAACAGATAAACTAAAAGTGGCGATGCATAGCGATCCTGCAAATTGGTCAGACTTTGTTTTTGCCAAAGACTACACGCTTATGCCTTTAGCTAAAGTTGAGGACTATGTTACTGCCAATAAACATTTGCCGGAAATACCATCAGCAAAAGATGTAGCAAAAGATGGCATCGATGTGGCCAGCATGGATGCTAAATTATTACAAAAAATAGAGGAGCTTACACTATATGCAATACAGCAACAAAAACAAATAGAAACACAACAAAAGGAAATTGATGCGCTGAAGAAAGGGGCAAATTAAATATAACTGCAACAACTTTCTTAACTCTAAAAATTTCTTTTTATGAAAAAAATAATTCTCTTACTATGCCTTCTGGCATTTGCACGGGCAAATACTTTTGGGCAATGCGGCACCTGTACGTCCGTTATCCCTTTATTAGATAATGACTTTAGTCAGTGGAATGGTAACAGTGATCCATACACCTGGAGTTGCACGGATGTGATTGGGACCGGCTGGGGTACTTCAAGTATTCCTACGGTTTCAACTTTACGTAATAGCTATCTGCCCAACTGGTATAGAATAAATGGAACTCCCCAAATTAATTCTTCTTCTCCCCCTACTAATTTTGTAACCCTGAAAACCGATGGCCCTACAGGGGGATATCATTGCGGCAGCACTGGCAGCCAGGGTATCGCTGCTAATTATCCCTTTCTTGCGCATGGCCTTTACCAGGTTACGTTAAATGTAGCCTCGGGGTTCAATCAATGCCTTACTGCCAACAATGCAAGTATTAATGTTGTTGCAACTTCCGGGCTTTCTGAAGCTCCCACCGGCCCGTCTTATTATGTGGAAACACCAGCTGCTACATCTGCAATATTTCCTCCGTGGCAACCCGGTACCAACTCTTCCATACCAGCGGCATCTTATTATTTTTGCGCCTCGTCCACCTTGCCTGCCAATCAAAATCAGCTATACATTTATGTTAACCAAGGAACACCCGAAGCATACACATATGGGGGGGATCCAAACGATCAAGAACCATACGGCTTAAATTTGAGCATTTCTTCCGTAGATGTGTCGTTATGCAACCAGTGCTCGCAAAATAGTTACAGAATCACTTCCATTTCATCAGTTGACCCTACTAGCCATGCCCCCTTTTCATCGGGAGGTCTTTTCGTGGATGCTGATATTCTTATAGATGGGCCATATACAGGCAACGCACCGTTTACAAATAACCCAGGCACAAATGAACTGCTGTGGGCAAAATATATTGAAATAGACAGGAGCGCTACCATAGGAAATGCATTTCTGGCTACCGTAAACGGTACATTCTTTGAAATGCTGCCCAATAATT
>DATNFP010000127.1:0-14506 GCA_035606335.1 Flavipsychrobacter sp.
ATAGCTATAACTGGGTCCGGGAAAGTGGCGGCCGGAGTGCTTGAGATAATGGCTCAATTAGATATAGAATCGATAGAGCCGCAGGACTTTATTGACAAAGAATTTGCCTACCCTATATATACTTATCTGAAAGGGCATACACTATACAGGAGGAAAGACGACTACTCATTTGGAAGAGATGATTTTCACCATCATCCTGAAGCTTATGAATGCCTCTTTAAGCCATACCTGCCGCACACCGATATACTGATGAACGGCATATACTGGGATCACCATATAGAAAGGCTGTTTGAGAAAAAAGATGTGCAGCAGCCTGACTTTAAAATAGATGTAATCGCCGACATAACCTGCGATATAGATGGATCCGTGCCCATAAATATGGGAGCCAGCACTATAGCAGACCCTGTGTATGGCATCAATAAAAAAACACTGGAGCAAACAGCACCGTACCTGCCTACAAATGACACCGTAGATATGATGGCCGTAGACAATCTACCCAATGAATTGCCAAGAGATGCATCACAATATTTTGGGGTACACCTGGAAAAATATGTGCTAAAGGAATTGCTAAAAGAAGAAAGCGATCTGATACATAGAGCTACGATATGCAAGGAAGGAAAACTAACGGAAACATACGAATACCTGAGCGACTATGCTTATGAGTAACTATTTACCGAGAATTGCTTTTACAGCTTTATCTACATTGCCATATTGAAATGAAAAACCTGCCTGCTGAATTTTATCAGCGCTTACAGTGCAGCTTTTTAATAATTCAGTGCTCATTTCACCAAGCATTAGATTTAAGAGAAATGCGGGTACCGGGACGGGAATTATTATTCCACTTTTGATCTTAGCAATAGATCGCATTAGTTGTTTTTGAGTAATAGGATATGGAGCGACAGCATTATAGATACCCTGCAGTTTTTCATTTTCAAGGGCAAACAATATCATATTCGCGAGGTCATTAACGTGGATCCAGCTCATTACCTGCTTCCCCGATCCTAATATAGGAGCGATACCAAAAGATGTTGGCTTCACAAATTCTGCAAAAGCACCTTTTTCTTTACCCATCACGATACCAAAGCGCAAAATGATGGTGCGCAAAGAATGTTCGGCTTTTTCAGCAGCAGCTTCCCATAACGCACAAACATTTGCCAGAAAATCGTTGTACGAGGCGCTATCTTCTTTGAATGGGATAAATCCTTGTCTATCAGGACCATAGAAACCTATTGCAGAGGCGGAAATAAGTGTTTTGCAGTGTATGGCTTTTTTAGTCAATAACCTTACCAGAAAATTGGTTGTCTGCACACGACTTTGAGTTATTTCCTGTTTTCTTTTGTCTGTCCAGCGCTTATCGGCGATGCCCTCACCTGCCAGATGTATCATGGCGCCTACCTTTTGCAAAGCATCAATATCACATTCACTCCTGGCAGGGTCCCAATAGGCATAACTTATATTTTCGCTGCCAACCTTGTTCCGAAAGCTGTGAGTGAACACAATTACCCGGTAGTTATTTTTCTCCAATAGTTGTGTCAGGTATGAACCTATAAAGCCTGTTCCGCCTGTGATACCGACTGTTCTCATGTTTGCATATTATTAATATAACAGTTGTGCCAAGTGATCGTTTGGTTTAATTATAGAGATTATTTATCGAAAGGCAAATGAGTCTTAAAGGATTGTTATAGAATTTTTTTTCTTTATGTACATGCAATAATCAAAAGGGAAGGGCGTTTTTATTTCGAATACAATCTAAATCAATTTACCAATGAACAAAACTTTACTCAAGACCTTCGCAAAAAATTTAAAATCACTCACTGCATCCTTACCGGAAAAACCAATAGAAAGCAATGACATTATAGATATGATGCAGGAAATGAAAAGCCATTTGCAGAATGCCTCGAATGACTTGTTAAAACCCCGCCAAAAAGCTGTGGATGAAATACTAAGAAAGGCATTTATGTGCGAACAATAATAGCTTTCAGACTAACTCGAAAACTGTTATTTCAGGCAATACGCCAAGGCGACCGGGATAACCCAAAAAGCCGAAACCACGATTTACATACAGGTATTGCTGCCCTTCCTTATACAACCCTGCCCATTCTTTATACATATATTGAACAGGGCTCCATTTCAGCCACTTACTTTCAACACCGAACTGCATGCCGTGCGTATGCCCGCTCAATGTGAGCTGTACATCAGGATATTCAGGGCGTACCTGGGCATCCCAATGTGATGGGTCGTGGGAGAGTAATATTTTGAACGGGATGTTTTGTTCACTCAAGCCATTGTAGGCTTTACGCATATCTCCATATTTGGGGAAGTTTGCTTTTGCACTCCAGTTCTCTATACCTATAATAGCTATTTTGTCTTCGCCACGTTGCAATATAGTATGCTCGTTCATCATGAGCTGCCACCCCATTTCTCCATGGGTTTTCATTAATGTAAGGAGGTTTTGGCGTTTTGCCTCGGCTGAAGGCCATTGCACGTAGTCTCCATAATCGTGGTTGCCAAGTGTAGAATAGACCCCTAACGGAGCTTTAATCCTTGAATATATCTCTTTGTAGCGGGCATCTACTTCTTCAGAATGATTATTTACCAGATCGCCGGTGAAGAAAACGATATCTGCCTTTTCATCGATTACTCTTTGAATACCGTGCTTCACAGCAGTATGGTTATCGAAACTACCTGTATGCAAGTCTGAAATCTGGATAATTTTTAGTCCCCGAAAGGAAGACGGCAGGGAGTCGAATTTTAGTTTTATTCTGCGGACACGATACTTATAGCGGTTGCTGACACCATAAACAAAGCCGGCAATAGAAGTGCCACCCAATATAAGAGCCAGCGTCACAAAAAATTTGGAGCGGGACATGCCGTTTGTCACTGCTGTATTTACGGCAACATGCTTGTCTGATATGAAAAAATGGGCTATCCACATGACCAGTCTTCGTATATCGTCAGTAAGCATTACCAATAGCACCAATACTTTACCAATAAAAAAACCAAGTACAAATGCCACATATACATTACGTAACAAATGAGGCATAGATGCCCAATTAAGCTGGCGGAACAGCACAATACTCAGCCAGGACATTACCGTCAACACCAGGTATAAGGAAAGCAAGGATATACGCCAGGCTCCAGGCATGCTTTTCGTTGCCGAGCGCACCACTATGAAAGCATAGTATTCTGCAAGAGCTATGATAGCAAACACAATCGGCAATCTTCTTAACATGCTACGATCTTTTTAAAATTTCAGAAAATCATCTATTTGGTCATTGATGGCTAAGGCGGTGCGATCCTTTAGTAAAATACCCTCGTCACTTATTTCTTCATTAATGCGAGAGAGAGGGAGCTTATTATGCAATACATGTACTTTAAGATAATGGAGGATATTGGTCATGTGATCAATGCCGCGCGAATTTCCGCCACGACCATCGGCAACGCCTACCAGCATAGCTTTTTTATACCACCAGCATTTTTTAATGTCACTGTTATCCATCAACAGTTTTAGTATGCCGGGAAAGCTGCCATTGTACTCAGGCATTATGAACACAAATTTTTCAGCGGGGATAAGATATTGTTGTTCCAAACGTTTTAGTTCCTCATTCCTTTCACAAATGCTCTTCCCTTCCAAAGAAAACAAACTTACATCTGGCAATTTTTCAGATAACTGCCTGTGATATAATTCTGCCACCTTTATTGTCATGCTATCTTTCCTGTTGGTACCGGATATAACTGTAATCATTCTGTTTTAAAAATAGGTAAAGGTAAATGCTTTAAGATACCAGCAAAATATAGAATATCTAATCCTTAATCGGTATTTTATATCTCCATGTACCTGATTAATAAAATTGTGTATCATCTAACAAAGTAAAACATTGAGCTAAAACCTATTTATTTGGTACCCTTTTTTCCACATCGCTCTTTAAATCAGCAAAAAGTCAGTTTAGGTCATTAAATTTGTAAGTCATCGTGTTTATCCTGGAAATCAAGCCTTGTATATGAAATTTACTTTTTATGGTCATGCCTGCTTTAGCATTGAAACAGGAGGCAAAAAGTTATTATTTGATCCATTTATTACAGGCAATGAGCTTGCAAAAGATATAGATATAAATAGTATAAAAGCTGACTATATACTTGTATCTCATGGACACGGCGACCATGTGGGCGACCTGGTAGCTATAGCTAAAAACACAGGAGCTATGGTGATCGCAGCCTATGAAATTGTGGGATGGGTACAGGAACAAGGTGTGAAAAACGCACATCCGATGAATTTTGGCACTTATTCATTTGAATTTGGCAAGCTGAAATTCCTGCCCGCATGGCACAGCAGTGCAATGCCAGATGGCAGATATGGGGGTAATCCGGGAGGGTTCCTGATAGAAGGAGCAGAAGGAAATTTTTATTATAGCGGCGACACCTGCCTGATGATGGATATGCAACTGATACCACGCTATGCCAAGCTGGACTTTGCAATATTACCTGTGGGAGGCAATTTTACTATGGATGCTGATGATGCCTTGAAGGCAGCAGAATTTATCCAGTGCAAGAAAATAATAGGGGTGCATTTCGATACTTTTGGCTATATTAAAATAGACCATCAGAAAACAATCGATAAATTTAAGGCTGATGGAAGAGAGCTATTATTGCCAAAGATTGGAGAAACTATTATCTTGTAGAATAGCAGCGATATAATTATTGCAATTTTATTTAATTTTTATTGTTATAAAGAGGAAAAGGTTTAATAAAACAGGGAAATGGCTAAAGTAATAGCAATAGCGAACCAAAAAGGTGGAGTAGGAAAGACCACAACAGCAATAAACCTTGCAGCAAGCCTTGCGGTATTGGAATATAAAACATTGCTCGTGGATGGAGATCCGCAGGCTAACAGCACAACAGGAAATGGATTTGACCTGAAGAATGTTCAACTTAGCTTGTATGACTGTATGGTGAATGACACACCTACATCACAGGTTATTCTGGAAACAGAAACCCCTAACCTGGACCTGATACCATCGCATCTTGACCTTGTAGGAGCCGAAATAGAGCTGATACACCATCCTAACCGCGAGCATGTAATGAGCAAGGCCCTGGAAGAACAGCGCAAACTATATGATTTTATCATTATTGATTGCTCACCTTCGCTCGGGTTGATCACTGTAAATGCGCTCACCGCTGCCAATAGCGTAGTAATACCTGTGCAGTGCGAATATTTTGCATTGGAGGGTCTGGGTAAGCTGCTGAATACCATTAAGATAGTACAAACACGCATCAATACAGAGCTACGCATAGAAGGTATATTGATGACCATGTATGATGGCCGCCTGCGCCTATCAAACCAGGTGGTGGAAGAAATAAAAAACCATTTCGGCGAACTTGTTTTCAATACAATAGTACACCGCAATACAAGACTTGGCGAAGCACCCAGCTTTGGCAAGCCGGCACTTCTGTATGACGCAGAAAGTACAGGCGCTGTAAACTATATAAACCTGGCAAAAGAAATACTGCAGAAAAACAATATGACCAAAATAAAAAACGAGGATAAAATATTTGAACCAGGAGAGCATGTCGCAGACCAATAAAAAACAGGCATTAGGGAAAGGAATCCGTGCTTTATTGAATACTATTGATGAAGAACTGAAGACTACTGCCGACGGCGTGCCCGCCGTAACGGGACAAAGTACCAATACCAATATACGCATACCGGTTGACCAGATAGAGGTGAATCCCAAGCAGCCACGTCATGACTTTGATGAGCAAGCGCTACAGGAACTATCTGAAAGCATAAAACTGCATGATATCATCCAGCCGATCACGGTTGTAAAGGTTGGAGCTACAAAATACCAACTCATTTCAGGCGAACGCAGATGGCGCGCTTCGAAGATGGCCGGGCTTAAAGATATTCCTGCTTATGTACGCACCGCTGATGACCAGCAACTACTGGAAATGGCACTGCTGGAAAATCTGCAGCGTGAAGATCTGAATGCAATAGAAGTTGCACTTAGCTACAAACGCCTGATGGATGAATGCGACCTGACACAAGAACAAGTAGCAGAGCGCATGAAAAAAGAGCGCAGTACTGTGGCTAATTATTTACGTCTTTTAAAATTACCTCCGGATATACAAAAAGCAGTGCGCGATGGCTCTATAAGCATGGGGCACGCCCGCGCTATTATAGGACTGGAACAAGTAGATAAACAATTATACGTTTATCGCGAGACAATAGAAAAAGGTCTTTCGGTAAGACAGGTAGAGCAATTGGTAAAAGATATGCTACAGGAAAAACCTGCTGCAGATAAAGCACACAAAGGCTTATCATTACCTCCCGCATATAAACGTATAGAAGATAATATGGCTTCTCATTTTTCTACCAAAGTGAAACTGGACAGAAAGAAAAATGGCAAAGGCGCAATTACCATAGAATTTTATAATGATGAAGACCTTGAACGTATCATGGATAAAATGAGCCTGTAATTTTATTGTAGTTAATCAACTGTGTAAAGGGAAAGTGTAATGATACCTAACTGGCAGCAACAAGCAAAAGAAAAGCAAAAAGCTTATAAAAGATTGCTTGAGAAAGGCAATAAAAATAAAATGTTGAAAGCCCTGCCTGATCTGCATGAAGAAGCTTTTAGCAAAATAGATTGTCTTGCCTGCGCTAATTGTTGCAAGAATTACTCTCCACGTTTTAAGACGCCAGATATAAAGCGCATTGCAAGGAGCCTGGGCATGAAGGAAGGAGATTTTGTGGAGCAATACCTGCGCCTTGATGAAGATAATGACTATGTAGTGAAACAATCTCCCTGTCCTTTCCTGGCTGAAGATAACAGATGCAAGATCTATGAAGACAGACCAAGTGATTGCAGACGTTATCCATATACTGATGAAGATGTGTTACTAAAGCGGGTATCGCTTACTTTGAAAAACACTACCGTATGCCCTGCGACATTTGCTGTTCTTGAGCGGCTGATGGAAATGGAGGGCAAATAAAAAGGCTGCAAATTGCAACCTTTATCTAAAGATATCTTTCAAATATTTACTCCTGATAGACAGTTACACCGGAAGGATTGAATAAAGCACTTAATGAATCAAGCACTTTTGTTGTATCCTTGTTGTAAGTGGAGATAGGCATAACGATAAGAAATGTAGTAGAATCTTTAACTATCATATCCACATTATGTCCAAAACTGCGCATCTGGCTTACTCTTTTTTCTGCGCGCTTCCGATTATCATAGCCATCTAATTCTACTTTGTAATGTATCATATTGGCTGTAGCCAGGGCAGTGCTATCTACTTTATTACCGATAGTATCCGGAACTATTGCTTTGGGTTGCTGTACCACAGTATCTGTATGTATAGGAGCAACTACTGCAGGTTGCGGATTAACTGTATTTCTATTCCTCAGATATTTATATCCATAGAAAGCGCCGGCTACAATTATTACAAATATTACAACTGCCAATATTACTCTGCCCCAATTAATATTGCTTCCTTGTCCTTTGGAAGAACCACTTTCATATAACGCACCCTGAGAGCTTGTATTAATTGCCTCCGGCTCACGTCTTGCAGTACGCATTGCAGGTATGCTTGGCGGAGTAAACTGCAGATTAGGGTCAGTAACAAAAAGCACACGCCCCTCATACTCTACAAATTTGCCGATCGCGGGAATGTCTACTTCCCTGCCCTCGTGCAAATAGCCTTTGGCCTGTGAGCTAAAATCCCTTAATGCGTTAGATGCTTTTGATATGCTTATCTGTTCATTAGTGGCAATAAAATTTGCAAGGTTGTCATCAATTGACCCTGAGGGTGTAAGCACAACTTCATATTCGGCAGATTGCAACACCTCCCCATTATAAGCAGCTGGCTTTTTTCTCAACTCAAGATTACCCAATCCATGCACATAACAAAAATGATTTTTGAGCAAGAAGAGTCCTATATATTTCGCGACGTCCATTTTTCAGTAGATTCCGGTGCAATTTAATCAATCATCCCAAAAGTATGGGGTAGCATTATTTAAAACTTTAATCTTATCCCACCATATACATTGGTACCATAAGCATCGTATCCAAACCATCTCTGGTTCCTGTTATTCAATAAATTTGTTACCTGCAGGAAAACGGATAAGCGTGGTATAATATTATACTCTATATTTCCTCCAATATCAAAGTAGCCACTGAGTTTTATATCCTGATTATTTGTATTCAATGCATACATACCATCCAGATACGTGAGATAGGCAGTTATGGTGAGAGCAGATAATGGCCTGAATAATAAATCTCCTTTAAGCTTTGCTGTAGGTTCCTCCCATGGACGTCTTTGCGTACCATTGTAATAGCTATAAAATGTTCCGTTAATACCTACAGCAAATGTATTAGCTACCTGATACCGGGCAGCAATTCTAAAAGATGTGGCATTCAGCTTATCATCATATACAATATAAAATTGTCTCTGATCTCCAATATTGTTCAGAAACAATGGTAAGTTGCCATATTGCCACCAGCTTAACCGGCCGGATAGTGTGATATGTTTACCAAGATTACTTTCTATATCTGCATATACTTCATCTGTTTTTGTCTGGTGTATATCATATGCATTAACCATATATGGATTAAGCGCACTTAATTGTTCATAAGTATTTTGATGCAATAACGATTGCCAACCTGCCATGGCTGTAAATAACCCTTTAGGACTTTTATATCCGGCAGCTAAATCCGGCAGGACATAAAAATTACTACCCTCCCCGAGTGTAGGATCAATATACGCGTGACCAATAAAAGCGCTATTATGAAATACAGCTCCTGCTACTAACTGCACAATATTATTTCCTTTGCTTGCCGAGTTTGCGTTCAATTGTGTAAATGTTCCATTAATGCCTGCATTCAATTGCAATGAAGTATCAACATCATAGGACACCGGTGCATTTATTCCAAAAGTGGTTTCCTCAGCACTGAACTTATCACTATACAATGAAGCAAAAACCGATGGATGATAATTAAGATTTTTAAAACCGTAATTTTCATTTTGCATATCTACACCGCCTTTAAGAGACAGAAAGGTCTGCTTCAGCGAATCACTATTTTCCGTGTAGTTATGATCGTAGCCATAATAGCCGTATTGATTTCTTTCGCCATCTGCAAACGCATGCCAGATATTTCCATTGCGGTGCAAAGTACCTTCAGCTTCAAGACCTGACAGAGAACTTTGCTGAAATTTTACATCTCCTGTTTGGGAAATATGATGCAAGTGTATAGCTGTTGTGTAATCTTTTCCATGTAAGCTGCCGATTCCGGCATCCAAATAAATAGTAGAAAGATTGCCCGCGCCTAATTTCACATAATTGGCAAAGGGTATGAGGGCACTATCCTTCCCTAATGCGAGCGGTCGTAAAGGAATGGAATTGTATGTATAATATAATGTCTGCTGGGGTACTTCATAATTGTATACCGGCCTGGCTGTGTCGGTTGGCGGCAGGCTGGGACTAAATTCAGGTTTAGGCGCCTGCTTTACTTCCGGCTTATAAGATTGTATGATTTCGATCGTGTTACTTTTAATAACAGTATCAGGCGTAGCGGTTTTCTGCTGGCTATATACATTCCCAACAGCTACTACAGATACTATTAATATAAACAGAAACCGTACTCTCATAACTTACTAATGTTATTCAGATAATTTACTTTGTTGTTTTTCTATTTTCCTTACTTCTTCCAGTTTTTTTACAGCTATTTGTTTCAGCTCGGAAATTTTTGTATTGTGTACTACACTTTGCAGGGTAGCTTTCGCATTAAAATAATCTTTTTCTTTTACAAGAACATCTGATAAAAGTATGTATGACTTCACGATCCAATAATCATATCCACTCGATTTTTTAATTGTATTATTCGCAGCGGTCTCGGAATCTTTTAATTTATTCTGTTGCAATAATATTTCAGCAGCATGATACCTTGACTCTGCTGCAATAGGGCCATCTTTAGCACTATCAAGCTGTGAATATATATTTAATGCACTATCATTTTTATTAAGCGTTTGTAAAGATTTCGCCTTATATAACATAGCTTCTGACGACATTGCCTCACTTACATGTGGTAATGATAATAATGTATCTGCGTAAGCAGTAGCCAAATCGAACTTGCCTAAATTAAAATTGCTTTTTATTAACCCAACATATGCTTGTTGCAGTGTTTCTTCACCCATGGCTGCGCCACGCAATTGCTTGTAATATTTTGCAGCGGCATCATAGTCCTTATTCTGATAAGCAATTGAAGCTGCCTTTTTTGCACTGTTCTCTGAAAATTCATTCCATTGAGTATTCAATACAGCGTCATAATCAGCAAGTGCATCTCTAAAGTTCTTCAACTGATAATTACTTTCCGCACGGTAGTAATGAGCTTTAACTATAAACAATCCATTGGGATATTGTTGCAAATACTGACCCATTGCCTGTCTTGCCTTATCCCAATTACCAGAAGCGAATTGCGCTTCGGCAGCAGAGTAATAAGTTGAATCGACAGAATTACTATCTGCAGACTGGATATTATTATCCTTTAATAATTGTGTGTATGCTGCAGGCTTGTTATTTTGTATATACAAGCTTTTCAATGCATCGAGAGCAGACGCTCTCTCATCAGCAGCCGGATATTCAACTACCACATGCTTATATGATTCGATCGCTTTGTCATTGTTGCCTAATTGTTGATATGCAAAGCCTGTCTTCATCCATGCTTTGGGAGCCATGTTTCTGAAACCAATATCTTCGGTCAATGGTTGTAAAGCTGCTATTGCCTGCTGATATTTATTTGCTTCAATGTAGGTTAATGCCTGTTCGTAATAAGCATTCCCGGCATATTTAGAAGCAGGTTTTTCGTTAATAATAGTTTGTAATAAGGCTATTTTTTCATTCTTTTTTCCTTGTAGCCCAAGCAAAATACTCTTCTGATACCGCGCATAGTCGGCATCACTTCCATTAGCAGCAATTACTTTATCGTAAAGCGCCGAAGCATGCGTATAATCTTTCTGCATGAAAACAGCGTCCGCTTCATTTAATGCTGCTGACAGACCTGCAATAGAATCTTCGCTCTGGGCACGTTGCGCATTATCGAAATATCCCTGGGCAGCTTTAAAATCGTTCATTTCCATTGCAGCATAACCCATATTCATGTGCGCATGCTGTGCTGTTGCAGCAGGACTTATCCGCTGGATGGCATTCTGGTTATCTTTTATATTCACGAAATCCTGCGAATAAGTAAGCACTTGCTGATAATTGTGCATCCTGTACGCCAACTCGCCTTTCCAGAAGAGCGCCACCGCCCTGTAGTTTTCATCTACCGGATGCGTTAAGCTCATTGATAAAAATTTGTCTGCAGCCTCTATATTGTTAGTTTGAAGCTGCTGCATAGCATATCCAAATGTTACCTTTTGATATACCCTCCAATAACTTTCATCTTTATTATTAACATCCTGTAAATCATTATAGGCTTCTTCATAATTGTTGGTCTTAATCAACAAATCGGATAGCATTGTTTTTGCTTCATCCTTATAGTGAGAATTAGAGAAACCTGCCAATAAATTTTTTAATTCCTGCACAGCATCATCATTATACCCCATCTCACTCGATAATTTTGCATAAAGCATCATCGCAGCTTCCTGCTGGCCATGGTTGAACGGCATGTCTGCACAAATACCAAATGCATTACGCCCACTTTTCTTATCGCCAGCTTTTAAATAGCAATCTCCCAGAAGGTACATTGCGGTTTGCCCCAATGAATCACGGGTATTGCTAAGAGGCTTGAATTTATCTATGGCATTTTGCCATTCATTCACACGATAATAGCAATATGCCATTTCGTATAGCTCTTCTTTTCTTATTTTATCTGTATGGTCGTAATAGCTTTCAAAATAAGGGAGGGCATCTCCATACCGTTGTTCTTCGAATAAACATTGCGCAGCCAGCAGATGCAATTCATTATCATAGTATAGTTTTTCAGGGCGGCTTATCAACCGTTCAGCTTCTTCCAGCGCCTTTTTTCTATTACCCATAAAGTAATAGATCTCTGCTATGTAATAAGGTACGATATTATGATATTGAGGCTCCTCTTTAATACGATCGAAGCTTTGTAGTGCGTCTTTATAATTATTCTCGTTATATGCCAGCAAACCATAATAATAATTACCTGCCGAAAAATATCTTCCCTGCTGCAATTCTTTTATTGATGCGAATAATGGCTCTGCTTTATCGAACTGCCTGTTATTGAAATAACAATATGCCAATTCAAATTTCTCATCAACTATTTCCCGGTTGCTAAGATTTGCTATTCCGGCCAGCTCGTAATATGGGATAGCACTTGCCAGCTGATCGTGTTGAAAATAATAGTGGGCTAAAGCGTAGGCTGTTCTTTGCTTATAAACCGGATCGGAGGTATTAGCGATCATATTAATAGCAGAATCAACACTACCGTTTATATTCAATTTGAGATAAGAAACGGTACGGTAATATTTTGCTTTATCGAGGTCTGTATTTTGAATGACATGGGTATCATCATGGTGTAATTCGAGGTATTTTCCTGCGGATTGAATTGCCAGTTGATAATGTCCCTGCTGAAATTGCTCTTCTGTCAATATCAGCCATTTATTTTGTGGATATTCCGAGGAGGCGATTTGCGCGCGGGCAAAAATACCCGGCAACGTTAATAAAAGACATAGCAGTATGTAAAGCAAATTCCGCATGGCTACATTGGTTTTCCTGGCTTCTTTATTCCTGATCTTATTATTCCCACATTAAAAATGCCAGGTTACATTCAGGCTTGGGAATATGGGCAATTGGTAAACAATGGTGTTAGTAAGACGGTCAGCATAAAAAATATTTTTCCTGTCAAATACATTTGTTACACTGAACGTTGCATCTACAGAATTAGTTTTACTAATCAGGAATTTCCTCTTTACAGAAATATCAAGACGCTGATACCACGTAAGCCTGCCTCCGTTTACATCATTAGCAAGCAATACATTGATAGACCCGTTTTGCTGTAAATAATTAGTATTGATGTTTCCGCCATTGCCACCTTGCAGCATATTCAATTGCTCATTGTATCCCTGAGTTTGAGTGAATGGGAAGGGGGATCCTAAATTATAACGAGCAGAGAGTTCCCATGTCTTCTTTTTACCGGCAGTATATGCTGCAAGCAGATTCACGTTCAAACGACGGTCGAATGGCGCAGGATAAGTCTGCACTGAATCATTGGGACCAATATTAGTATAGTTAACTACCTGGTAATCTATTACGCCCCACAGATATACTCTATCATAGTTATATTTTGCAGAAAGATCTACGCCATAGGCCTTTCCGGTGCCAGCCTGAAAATCAGGATCGGAAGGATACAATTTATCTTCGTTCAATACTATATTCCTGGTAAATTCTTTGAGCCATGGTTCAAGATTAAATTCAACACGATTCACATCCACTTCAAGTCCTGCTAATATATGATAGGCAGTTTGTAAATTGGTTTTTACTGCATTTCCATTGTTATCGTAAATAGTCTGATTAGGACTTAAGAAAAAGCCTGTAAAATAGTTAACAATATCACGGTCGTTTTTGGTGCTGATGATATCTTGTGAATATATACCTGCAGCAGCCTTGATACGTACATTTTCGGTGATATTATACTTCATATCCAATCGAGGCTCAGGTGATACCTTAGATAGTTCTGAATAGTATTGAAACCTTACACTTGGTTCCATCACAAACTTCTCACTAAAGTTTTTCCTCAACACCACAAACACACTAGCAAGGGTATTTTGCTGACTTAATGAACTTGGATACCCATATTCGTTG
Source organism: Flavipsychrobacter sp. (assembly GCA_035606335.1). GTDB lineage: Bacteria > Bacteroidota > Bacteroidia > Chitinophagales > Chitinophagaceae > DATNFP01. Next base: position 13,826 of record DATNFP010000127.1, read on the forward strand.
TGATAAGCAAGATTAGTTGAATTGCCGTCTACCTCAAGACCATATTTCAGTTCACTATAGCCCGGCAAATAATTGGTAAAATTGATACCAGCCTCGAACCCGCTTATAGTGCTGCTTTGTGGTATAAATGAAATTTCATTTTCAGAAACATTATAATTTGTATATACAAATTTACCACTGATAAGTGTAGATGAGCTACTCGGACTAACAACAAAGTTTGCTCCGCCACCTGAAGCCTGCCAGCTAAAATTGGCAATCGGGTTATAATTTGTGGGATCAAGTAAATCTGCTTTATCATTAAAGTTGAATCCAAATAAGCTTAGCTTGCTACCATTATCGCCACTGAACGTTAGCTTTCCGTAATAGTCACCAAAGCTATAGGGAAGGCCTGATTTGAATGGCTCTCCAAAACCACCATATATTGATTTAGATGTTTGGTCGAGATAGCTGTATTTCGCCGCAAGCACATATGTAATAGCCGAGCTGCTGTTTTTCTTTGCTTTAACAAGGGGGCCCTGTAATAATGCGCGTGACATAAGTGGCGAAACGGAAATCAAACCTTGTGTTTGATTTTTGTTCCCATCAATCATGTGTACATCTACTATTGCTGAAGTTCTGTTACCATGTTCTGCATTGAAGCCGGCTGTCTGCACATCAACGTTTCTGATCGCTTCTGTTTCA